>JAYTAK010001328.1:0-2450 GCA_043737515.1 Candidatus Kuenenia sp.
TCAGAGTGTCTGGTTGCGAATGGCCATATTGATGAACGCAACGCAGACTATGACGGCTATCAGCAGCAGCCTCAATTGTTGTCTTTTGACGGCGTCAAATGGCAGGATGTTTCTTCGAAGGCAAGTCCGTATTTTTTAGACAAGTATGTCGGTCGGGGCATCGCTACGGCGGACGCGGACGGAGACGGAGACCTTGACGCCATTGTTGTTCACCAGAATGCACCGGCAGCATTTCTGGTGAATGAATCCGCACAAGGTCATTGGTTGCAGCTTCGATTCACGGGCATCAGGAGCAATCGTCGCGGAATAGGCTGCAAGGTCACCGTGCGGAGCAGAAACCGTAATTCCGTGGCACAAATGGTCGCGGGAACAAGTTTTGCTTCTTCGCACCAACCTGCTCTGGTCTTCGGTCTTGGGACCGAATCTGAGCCTGTTGAAATCGAGGTCCGCTGGCCATCTGGTATCATTCAAGTGCTCCACAATGTCACCGTGGATCAGATTTTGCGGATCAAGGAATTGATTCTGTGAATCGACAGTCTGGAATCGTTTCGCTCGCGAAGCGATTCAGGCCTTTTCAAATTACGTCTTCAGATGATCGTTACTATGGCATTGCGGCTATCAACAGTTCTGATCGTTCATACGGTCACGGTTTTCGCAATGCTGAGTTTCGGAATTGCGTGTCAGCCAACTGCTGAGCCAAAGATCCCGCAGGCGAAGACGACACCGTTGACGCAGGATCGCGAGCCATCATCGGTCGCCGCTTCGACGGAGGGTCACACAACCGCCCACGCCGATCTGCCAGTTTCAGTGAAACCCGAAACCGGCGAATATGTGGGAAGGCAAGCCTGTGCGACGTGCCATGCTGAAATTTCAATGACCTACGACTCACACCCCATGTCCAGGTCTATGTCCACAGTTGAAGAGACCGAGATTATTGAAACCGGTAAGCCTGTGAGTTTTGATCCTCCTGGCCCATGCCGCTACGTGGTTGCGCGGGACGATCAGGGACTTACGCAAACGGAAGAGTTCGTTGATCTGTCCGGTGAGATTGTTTACCGCGACACCGTTCCGGTTCACTATGCCGTTGGGTCCGGCCAGCGCGGGCTGTCGTTTATCACGGATCGTCACGGCCCGCTGACGATGGGTGCGGCCACATGGTACTCGACGAAGAATGTGTGGGATTTGTCACCGGGCTATTCGCCATCCGGTCATGCGCGATTTGGCCGCCGTGTTGCCGAAGGATGCGTATCGTGTCATGTCGGTCGCGCGAAAAGTATTCCCGGAGAACGCAATCGATTTGAAACACCGCCGTTTGCCGAATTGTCGATCGGATGTGAGCGCTGTCATGGACCGGGACAGGAGCATGTGGATTTTCATGCTCTTGAAACAAGACCGACGACTCCCGATCCGATTGTGAATCCCGCTTCGCTCGGGTTCACGCAACAGCTCAGCATCTGCTACCAGTGTCACCTGCATGGTGAGGAACGCATCGTCAGGTCCGGTCGAAGTGAGTATGATTTTCGACCTGGAGAACAACTTTCTGATGTGTGGGTCGCATTCGTCAACGGCTCTGGCATTCAGACTGATGGTTCAACAGCCGCCGTCAGCCAGGTGGAACAGATGCACGTCAGTCGTTGTTTTGTCGAGTCCGATGGCCGCATGACATGTACGAGTTGTCACGATCCGCATTTGTCGCCTTCGCCGCAGGAACGTGTCGAGTTTTATCGCAGCCAATGCCTTAAGTGTCACGAAAAAAAGGATTCTGAATGCGCGCTGGCTAAGCCCGAACGTCTGCAACAGGTTCCGGACGATTCCTGCATCCTGTGTCACATGCCGGCGCTCAATGCCGGTGATGTTCCTCATACAGCACAGACGGATCATCGTGTGTTGCGAGTTCCTTCAGCGACCGCGCCAGAGCCGGCTAAGGGCGTGCCCACAATCTTTGAACCGACTTTGTTTCCGGTGCCCGAGGCCGCGCAGCGTAGAGCACGCGGCATCCTGATGGCGAACAAGGCAGAGAATGAGCAAAATATCTCGGCAGCATCCACCGCGATCCTCCTGTTGGAGCCGTTTGCGAAAGAAAATGAAACCGATGTACCCGTCTTTGATGCTCTGGCCACATGTCTGGCGATGACAGGAGACCACAATTCAGCACGCACGCTGCTCACGAAGGCAGTTCGCCTGGCACCGCGGAATGAGCATGTCCTGCGTCTGCTTGTGATGAACAGCGGCGAGAGGGACAACTTCGTCGAAGCACTCCGGTATCTGGATCGCGTCGAAGCGCTGTACCCGGATGACGGCTCCGTACTGCTCCAGCGAGTTCGCGTCCTGAGCCAACTTGGTCGTCGCACGGAAGCCTTTACTGCCGCCAGAAAATCCGTCGAGTTGTTGCCGAGTGACTTTGGAGCACGTGCCGCTGTGATCCGACTTGCGACCGAACTTGGAATGCA
>JAYTAK010001329.1:0-5640 GCA_043737515.1 Candidatus Kuenenia sp.
GATGTGGTGCGCGACTATATGGAACAGTTGCTGTCGCGCAATCGCAAATCCGCAGGTGCCGCACTTCCGGGCGAACTGAAAGCTGCCGACAAAAAGAAGGATCCGGCAGCGGCCTCTGTTGCTAAAGCAGCCGCGGGACCAGCCCCTAAATCCCCGCCGAAGGTGAAATCCTACATTGAGCAGTATATGGCTGGAAACATGGGAAATCTGGACAATAGCGAGCCGCTGACGATGTCTGAACCAGAAACTGAGGTCCAGAGCGTCGCTGCGTTCGATGAGCCACGACCTGTTCAGGCACGTCCGAAAATGGATCTCCTGAAACTGAAGGAGAACATGGAGTCCTTCCGTACGCTGTCCACGCAGTCCGTTGAAAACGCTCTGGCGTCGCACGCCATCAAGGTGGAACGTCTGGGCTTCAGCGGTCGCACGGCGTTTGCCGCTCTGCTGATCCTGAGCACTATCCTGCTTGGTGCAGCGAATTACTCTGGTGCGATCGATTCACCGATGCTGATGTGGGTCACGCTCACGTCCGCGATCGCGATCCTGTCCGAATTGTATCGTCGATACGTAGCGATCGCTGTTCACACACGCAATCCATTGAGCCTGCTGTTTCCGTCGAGAAAGCCGAAGGCTCATGTTCCACAGTCCGTTAAGCCGCAGCCTTCTGCGGCTGCTGTTGTACGCTCTGCTTCCGACGACTTATCGACCAGTGATCACAGCGTTGGGTCTTCAGCTATGTGCGATCAGCCGGAAACTCAGATGGCCGAGTCTTCAGCGTCGTAATGCCTTTACAGTTCGTGCCATGTGCTTTATCAAAACTTTGCTTTCGGGTGGCCGGGGTTGGAGGGCGATAGCCCGAAACCCCGTGGCTTCCTTCGCTCCGCTCAGTCCCGCCCTGGCCACCCTTCCCTAAATCCTGGCTTTATAACTGTCGCTTGTTTCAGGATTAGAGTGACTCCAGAAAACTGCTACCCGAAAACAGATGATCCAAATCAAGTGGTGACGCCGGGTGCCACGGCTGGCAGGTTCCACGGAGCAGAAACATCGTTCGCCACCACGACGCCGTTCATCAGCAGTTCCACATTCCGAACTTGAACATCGTCGGCAGTGGCAAATCCACCGCGAGCGTAGCTGCCAATGGCTGCGGCGTAGACGATGCCGTTACTCTTGGCGCGGGCTCTGCCCGCAACCCAATCAGCCGCAGGGCGCTAGCCCCGGCCTGGAACTTTTGAGCTCAGCCCTTTCTCGTTCACCCGAATCAAAGAAAGTCGCTCCGCGACGATTCCAAAGCTCCGTCAAGCCGGAGCACTCCCAAAGTAGCCTTCATCGCTCCGCGTGAAGACAGCCGTGCCCGAGTTCGGCGCTGATGGGACAAGCAGCATTCCACCCGCCATCGGCTCACCTCACTCGGAGCGATTAGGGCTACTTTCCTGCCGACTCCGCGTTCCCTCAACCTACAGCAAATGCAGAGTGTACTAGAGATTTCACAAGCAAGGCCGCGAGTTCCCGGTGTTCCAGCACAACGGCGTGACGTTTCGCATCGTGATCTCTTCGGACGACGGCTACATCGAGCCGACCCGTTTGCTGGCGTTGCAGGGTGCGAAAATCGTGTTCGCTCCGCACTTCAATTACTTCGGCAAAGAGGGCTTGATCTGCCACTTCATGAAAGTGCGAGCCGACCGCACCGCTCGCACGGTCGAGAACGGCGTGTACTTCGTGCGCGGTAACAACGTATCGCTCGGCAAGGAAGAGTGCATCACCAAGAATGTCGGAGTCGGTTACGGCGACAGCTACTTCATCGACCCGCACGGCGAGATCGTCGTCAGCAGCCGTCGCCACGTGGAAGATTTTCTCTTCGCCGACATCGACCCGAACATCTCCGACCGAAGCTGGCACGTCGGCCGCTCAGTGTGGAGCGCTCACGATTTCGGGAGCGGGGTGTGTGAACCCGCCGAGTTCGGCCTTGGCGGAAAAACTCGGAGGGTTCACACCCTCCCACCCTCCGCTCGCCTGAGCACGCAGAGAGGAATCCCGTCGCGCCCGCCGCATTTCTATTCGGCCATCAAGTCCCGCAAAGCGGCGTCCACATCGGCCTGCGACCGGCCCATCGCTTGCAGAATCGCGGCATAGTTGCCGAATGCCGTCTGCAAGGTGGGATGCTCGTGGCCGGTTCTGCGCATGAAATCGACGAATATCGTCACTGCACGGCATATCAATGGCTCGGCTTCCGCCAGACGGTCTGTGGAATAGAGCAATCCCGCCAGATTATTGAGATCGCGGGCGACAACTGGGTGCTTGGCTCCGTGGGACTGCTCGTCGATGGCCAGTGCGCGACGCATCAGCGGCTCGGCCTCTCCCAGACGGTTCGTGGCCTTAAGCAACTGGGCCAGGTCGTTGAGTGCGGTAGCGACGTTGGGGTGCTCGGCTCCGTAGGACTGCTCGAAAATAGCAAGCGCACGGCGCGTCAGTGGCTCGGCCTCCGCTAGTCGGTTCGTGGCCTGGAGTAATTGTGCCAGGTTGTCGAGGTGGATAGCGAAGTCTGGGTGTTCGGTGCCATAGGACTGCTCGTCAATGGCCAGCGCGCGACGCATTAGCGGCTCGGCTTCCGCCAAGCGGTTTGTGACTTTCAGCAACTGCGCCAGATTGTTGAGGGAGATCGCGACTTTGGGGTGCTCAGTTCCGTAGGATTGCTCGTAGATGGCCAGCGAGCGACGCATTAGCGGTTCGGCCTCCGATAGGCGGTTCGTTGCTCTAAGCAACTGTGCAACGCTGGAGAGACTCAATCCGACGTTGGGGTGATACGCAGGAAAGAATTTCTCATTTATTGCCAATGCTCGCCGATATAGCGGTTCGGCCTCCGCCAGACGGTTCGTGGTCCGTAGCAACTCCGCCAAATTGTTGATGTATACGGCGACGTTGGGATGCTCAGTTCCATAGAACTGCTCGATGATGGCCAGCGCGCGACGCAGCAGCGGCTCGGCCTCCGTAAGACGGTTCGTGGCCTTGAGCAACATCGCCAAGTTATTGAGGCACTCTGCGTTATGGGGATGTTCGCTTTCCTCAGCCTTTTCGACGATCGCTAGCGCGCGGCGCATCAACGGTTCGGCCTCCGTTAGACGATTCGTGTCCTGAAGTAACTGCGCCAAGTTGTTGAGTTGGGTGGCGAGGTTGGGATGCTCGGCTCCGTAGGACTGTTCCTCGAGGCCCAGCGAGCTGCGCATCAGCGGCTCGGCCTCGGCGTACTGAGCCTTAGTGAACAGCAATGTGGCTAATTGATTCATCAATCCGGTGGTTGGATCGGCGATGGCGGCGTGGTCGGCGTGATGGACGATGGCGGTGGCATGTGGAACCAACGGATTGAGGATCGGCCAGGTTCGGACATCACCCGAGTCACCGACAAATGCAGCGGCGATCCAGTGGAGGGATCGCTTCAACGTGGTGCGGTGTTCGTCGGGGGTCGTGGCGAGGTTCAGGCGTTGGACTGTTTGCACCAGGGTATGGAGCGTGATCGACTGGCCGTCCCCTTCGACCATCGAGTAGTCTCGCAGTTGTGCCACATGCTGCCGGACCCAGGTTTCAATGCGCGTGGGTGGAGAGATCGGCGAACCCACCACAGCCGCCCATTCGGCTAGTAACACCAGAGAGCCGCCGGTCAGGACCGTCAACGGCAGCGGTGTCGGGGCCAGGAAGGCGCATAGGCGCAGAATCGCCTTGGGTGGGGGATCGAGTTTCCTCAGCGTCGTCGCCCACGTCGTCATCACGGAGTCGGGGTACTCGGTCGAGCCCAAGACTCCCGCTGCGAGCAGGTCCGCCGTCGCTTCGTGGTACAACCGCAGGTAATCGGCGAACGAGAACTGCGGTCCCTGTTGCCCGATGTACGCGGCGGCCTGCTCCAACGCCAAGGGGAGGTAGCCGAGTTCCTTCGCGAGGGCCTCGCAGGTGGTTTGTTCGGCGGGGATGAGCTGCGCGAAGTCGCCGCGACCCGCGCGGGTGGTCAGGAGAGTCCGCGCGGGTTCTGGTTCGAGCACATAGAGGTGAAAGGACTTCACGGCGGCCGACCAACCAGCGAACCGGGACGTGATCAGAGTGCGGCAGTGCCCCGTCTTGGGAATCCATGCCTGAATCGACGCCTCGTCCTCCGCATTGTCGAGGATCAACAGCCGATCGGTGCGGGTTTGCAGTTCCCGCAGCGCGAGTTGGGCCTTCTGGACGACGTTGGTCTCGTCCCGCGTCTCCGGGAAAAGCAGTTCACACAGCCGGGCGAACTCCGTTTCGACGCCGAGCCGGCAGTCGGCCCAAAAGATCTGCGGGTAACACCGCCAGAACTTCTCGATGTACTGCCGGGCGAGCGTCGTTTTGCCAATGCCGCCGAGTGCCGTGATCGCTCGCACCCGCCCCTGCGTCAGGACGGCGGTTGGATTCTCGTGGAGA
Organism: Candidatus Kuenenia sp.; assembly: GCA_043737515.1. Classification (GTDB taxonomy): domain Bacteria; phylum Planctomycetota; class Planctomycetia; order Planctomycetales; family Planctomycetaceae; genus SXXK01. The sequence goes on from JAYTAK010001329.1 coordinate 4,432, forward strand.
GACTCGTGAATCCGATTGAGGTCCGCCTCACGCCCGACGAAGTACGGATTGGCGCGGAACCGCACCTCCGCCAGCCGGACCAACTTGTCCGGAACGGGCCGGGCGAGCGACTCATGCACCGCCTCGATCAGCCGATCCCACGCGACCTCGTCCCCCCGCGCGAGGTCAATCGCCTGCCCCTGAAAGCGTGCGAGCGGTGGAGTGAAGATCTCCCCGAAGGCTCCCTCGAAGATCAACGGAATGACTGCTTCGGCCACATAGGTCTCGAACTTCGTCCACTCCGACAGCTTCCAGCGCGGCGTGAGCACTGGCAGAACCACGCGGCTCGCCTCACACCCCGCTTCAATCTCCTTGTGCCAATCGCACCCCGGTCGAAGCCGCGCTTTGTCGAACCACACCTTGAACCCAGCGTCAGTCAAGCGACGGTGGACCACTTCGGCCAACGCGAGATCGGCAGAGGCGTAACTGATAAAGACGGTTGGTCGAGTTGTAATTGTCACGGGTCCACTCCTTCTCATTTTAAGGCGGCACCAATCTGCCGCCGCCAACGACCTGAGTCAATCGACCAGCACACGCTCACCCAAAGATATCGCATCCGGTTATCAGCAGCCCGATGAAGTACGGCCGACAGCGTTTGATCTCTTCCAGGCAGATCGGCAGAACTTGGCCGTCTGCCTTCTGCTCGTCGGAGATGCCCCAGCGGAGATCAATCTCGCCCCACGTCATGCCGCGTTCTTCGCACAGCCACCGGAGTTGCGGGAAGATTTTCAGAACCAACTCATCCCGCTCACCCTGCATGTCGCGGAACGTGGACGAGACGAAGACGCGGATGACTCGGTCGGAGATTCTGGCGGCGAGGCTCATGTGACTGTGCCTTGCATGAAGTCCGATCGTCGGTGTCAGTGAATTCCGGCAGTGTTCAGAGAGTTTCGAGGTCGGCTTCGGTGACCATTGCCAATTCTACCGTTAACAGGTGCGGCGGAATACGGTTTCGAAGTGGCAGAGCGTGAAACGAACAATGGGACTGATCGAAACGTTGTCCAGTCAACGGTTGAGTGGACTCGCGACATCCTTATACTGTGATCCAGCGGGCAGTTGTTTGGAACGAACACCCGTTTTTTCCTGTGTTTCAAACTATGACAACGCTGCAACACAATTCTTTGACACAACAACTCCAGATCGGTGCGGTCAGCTATCTGAACTCACGTC
>JAYTAK010001330.1:0-13015 GCA_043737515.1 Candidatus Kuenenia sp.
GGTTTATTGTCCTGCCCTCATCGTTCTGCCATTTCCCGGGACAGTGATTTTGCGATCAGGAATTCCGGAAGGCAATTCCGCTTCGGTCTTTCCATCTTCCTGTCAGACTTGGCCCGGGCTGCGCCCGCAACCGAATCTCTTTTGCCGCATCAATGTCTTCGCCGCCGTGTCTGGTGCGAGCCGACGGAGCGGCTCGCCTACGTAGGTCCGCCGCTCCGTCGGCGGACATCTGTCGCTTCGCGGGAATCTTCTCAGTAAAACAAAACTCCCAGCGTTTGCTGAACGCACCAGTTTGGAAGCGTAAGAAACTGGTGTGTTTCGCTATCGCTGCACACACCCTACTGGATTGAAGTCACAGAACCAACACTCCACTGGCACAGCCAATTCGTCAATTCGTGACATGGCATTTGACAAAGCAAAGTCGGAGTTTCGGCGCCCCGAGTCATCTCGGGGCAAATCGCGAAATCAAGAGTTTGGCTCGTTCAGTTTCACGGCGGTCCTTTACACGTTACGCTGCTGAGTCACCCAGTCTGCCGCTTTCACGCAGCGTGAGGACGTGTAGCCAAAATTGACAGCCTCGGAAGACGGCTCCCGCACGATGCATAAAGTTGTTGTTGAAGAGCCGTACAAGTTCATCCCGCCGTATCGCGGACGATGGTTTTCGTGGATGTTTCGGCTATGGCTGAAGCCGTACCTGCGCAGGACACACGGCATCGTCAGGTGTACCTACCAAGGTCTGGAGCACGTTCGCGAATCGATCAAGGCGGGGCACGGGATTCTGCTGTGTCCGAATCATTCACGCGATTCCGATCCCATGCTGATCGGAATGCTGTGTCGCGCCATTCCCAGCCATGTGTTTTCGATGGCCAGTTGGCATATTTTCAAACAGAGTCGCCTGGAAGCCTTTGTGGTTCGGCGTCTGGGTGGATTCAGCGTGTATCGCGAAGGCATGGATCGCCAGGCACTGGATACATCCGTTCGCATCGTCACCAATGCCGAACGACCTCTCGTCGTTTTCCCGGAAGGCGTGATCTCGCGCACCAACGATCGCCTGAACGCGCTGATGGATGGCGTTTCGTTTATCGCCCGCGTGTCAGCGAAGAAACGAGCGGAGATTCATCCAGACAAAAAGGTCGTCATTCATCCGATCGGAATTCGATATCGACTGCAGGCCGATCTGGCTGAGCTGACCGATCCTGTGCTGGAGAAACTGGAAAAACGCACGTTCTGGAAGACGCAGGAGCACCTGTCAACGATCGACCGCATCGGACGCCTGGCGATGGCGCTGCTGGCCGCTCGGGAAGTGGAAGTCCTCGGAGCGACTCAGCCCGGCACAGTCCGTGCGCGGGTCGCGAACCTGATCAATGCGATGCTGCATCCGATTGAAAAGCAATGGCTGGAAGGTACACGCGTGGGCGATGTGATCGTGCGCGTAAAAGATCTGCGTTCCGTGATTCTGGCGGACCTGCTGAAAGGTACGCTCACCGCCGAAGAACGCACGTTCCGCTGGAGACAACTCACGGACTGCTACTACGCGCAGACTCTGTCCATGTATCCGGAAGGTTACCTGGATGACGGAGTGAAAGGCTTGCTTACACCAGAACGCATTGTCGAAACCGTCCAGCGCCTGGAGGAAGACCTGACGGACCACGTCACCGTGCATCCGGCGTGGCAGGTCGAGTTCAGAATTGGCGAAGCGATCATGATCGATCCGACTCAAAAGAAATCGCGCGGAGGCGACAGCATCATGCAGACCCTGCGTGAACGCATCCTGAGTCTGCTGGAAATTGAAGACTGGTGGCCGCCGCAGCCCGTCACGCCGTTCGAAGAGTAGCGGTTTTTCAGACTGAAACGTGGGGTAAGCTTCCAGCTTGCCTTTGCTTGTTTGTTCATTTTTTATCTTAAGCTGAACGCATACTCGACGTACGATTCCCCGCGTTTCCTGGTACAATCTTCCAGGTCAGCAGACAAAACTCAATGAGTTATTCCCGGGGACGAATGTGGCCAACTTTCGACGCAAACGCCGACACCTCAGCCTGCCCATCTGGAGCAGTGCGGTCCTGATGACCATCAACATTGCGCTCATGGTCGTGTTGATCGTGCTGCTGGGTCGGGAAAAGCTGTGGGTGGCGTTGACGCTGGGATCGGTGGCACTGGGAATCAGTCTGTTCGGCATGTCGCTGTATTCGTTTCTGACGATCAAAGAGATTCAGCTCAATCGCCGTCAGTCCAATTTCGTGGACAGCGTCACGCATGAACTCAAGACACCCATCGCAGCGCTGCGCTTATATCTGGACACTTTGATCATGCGCGAACCAGAACAAAAAGACCGCCAGGAATTCTACGTCACCATGAATTCCGAGCTGGCCCGTCTGGACGGACTCATCAATCAGTTGCTGGAAGTGGCGCGACTGGATGCGATCGGGCATCAGAAGGCACCGGAAACTGTGCAGTTGGAAGATCTGCTGCGGTCCTGTGCTGAGACCGCGTGTCTGCATCACAAGCAGGAAATCGCCGAAGTTTTTCAGTTCGAGATTTCGCCGCTGGCACTCACGTCGCGTCGGATGCTGCTGGAAATGATTTTCGGCAACCTGCTGGACAACGCCGTCAAGTACGGCGGCACTCCGCCACGAGTCACGGTTCATGCGTTTGCCCGCGGCCGTGATCGCGTCGTCGTCCGCGTGCGTGACAATGGACCGGGCGTCGCACCTGAAAACCGCCGCAGGATCTTCAAGCTGTTTTTCCGGGGAAGCGACGAACTTCAACGAACAAAGACCGGCACCGGGCTTGGCCTCTATATTGTGCGGACTCTCGTTGGTTTCTTAAAAGGCAGTGTTGCGGTCATGGATGTGGAATCGGGTACTGGCAGCGTGTTTGAAGTCACGCTGCCCGGTCGCGAACTGCAGATTCCCGAGTCTGAAAACAGGGAAGGCCGACAACGTGTTTCTGAGCTGGCTTTGTCAGGAAAGGAGAATGCTCCGTGAGAATTCTTGTCGTCGAAGATGAAGACGCGATCGCGCGCGGCCTGCGTTTCAATTTCGAACGCGAGGGGCATCAAGTGGACATCGCCGGTAATGGGCCAACCGCACTTGAAATCTATGAATCCGCTCAGCCGCCGATCGACCTTGTCGTTCTGGATCTGATGCTGCCGCAGATGAGCGGCTACGAAATCTGCCGGACGCTGCGCCGACTGGATTTGGATATTCCGATTATGGCACTGACGGCCCGAACGTTGTCCGAAGACAAAGTGCAGGCGTTCGATGTCGGTGTGGATATGTATTTGACGAAGCCGTTCTCGCTGCCGGAACTGCTGAGCCGCGTCAATAATCTGCTCAACAAGCGCCGTCGGGCACTTGAACGCCGTGCAGTGCGACCAACCGAAGACATCGAGAGATTCGGTGACGTGACGGTGGATTTTGGCCGGTTTGAACTGCGGCGCAACGGCGAAGTCCACTCGCTGACAACGCGGGAACAGGAGTTATTGCGATACTTTCTGGAGCACGATGGCGTCGTGCTGTCTCGAGCACGACTGCAGTCGGATGTGTGGAAAGACTCCGCCGACATTTCCAGTCGCTCGATCGATAATTTTGTCATGCGCCTGCGGCGGATGATTGAGCAGGATCCAACCTCGCCCAAACATCTGCTTTCCATTCGCGGCACAGGCTATCGCTTTGTCCGCGAACCCACACGGGAAATTGTTGATGAATCGGCCGGGGCCGGTTCTCAGGAATCATAGCGATCAGGGAGCCGAGCCTCATCATTTATTAACCAACGTGCGTTAGCGTCGATTTTGTTTGCAACTCTATCGACTCATGAAACTACTACCCCGGCGACATTCCACTCCACATCCGGTCGTCACGCTTGCCGCCAGCGCCTGCAAACTGGCACAATGATTCGACAGCAGAATTCATTCGGCAGGATTTGCATCGTAGAATTCTGACTGTCTCCGTCGTAGCGGCATTTGCTGCCGGAGTGCGTTGCGATGTCGGTTTTTGGGGCATGAAGCCCATTGCGAAAATGCTCCGCGACTGATACCTCTTCCACCAATGTCTGATTCCAGCCCGCAATTTCGGGGTGTTTTGACTCGCACGCAACGTCGGCTGACGCTGCTGTTGGGAGCCGGAATTGTGGTGGTCTTTGGCATTGCTGTCTGGCTGACACCGGACCCTCGCGGGTTCGGGACGCACCAGCAGTTGGGAATGCCTCCCTGCACATTTCGCACACTGACTGGAATTAACTGTCCGCATTGCGGGCTGACCACCAGTTTCAGTTGGTTTGTCAGAGGGGAATTCGACAACTCAATGAAAGCCAACCCGTCCGGACTGATCCTGGCGAGTGCCGGTGTTGTGGTCTTGATCTGGTGTATTGTTGTCAGTATCCGCAGTGCGTTCGTCGTCACACACGAACCTGGCCGCGATTTGCTGATCGGTTTTGGGATCTGGGTCCTGCTGTCAGTCGTGATCTGGCTGTTCAGACTGTTCTGACGGCAGATCTGAATCCGGGTTCCACGGATTTGTAATGGGAGTCTGCTGACGTGCAACTGCTTAGCCTTATCTTGAAGCGACACGGTTCACGTCGTCTGATCCTGCTGATCATGGCAGCTTCGATGGTGCTGCCTGGCTGTTCGCTGGGCGTGATGGCGGGAAAGTTGTTTTTTGATGATCCAAAAATGAAATCCGTGTTTCGAAAGAACACAGGAACGGATTTGACGAAGGGTGAAAAGACGATTCTGATCGCGTGTTCAACAAGTCATCAGATTCTGTCGAAGTATCCCGGTATCCGCATCGACATTGTGGACAAAATGTCCCGAATCCTTGACACCCGTCATGTGAAAGTAGTCCCCGCAGACGATGTTGCGACATGGTTCGATGATCATGGTGAATGGGGCGACTTTACGGAACTGGCAGATGAGTTCGACGCCGACTATGTGATGCACATCGATCTGAAATCGTTTGACGTTGCGGTCCCCGACAGCCCCAATCTGCTGCAAGGTAAGACTGAAGGCCGCGTGACGATGCTGGAAATCAAAACGGTGGGCAAAGACAACGACACGAAGAAGGCATCGGTCGCGGTGGAGCGATCGTTCAACGTGATGTTTCCGTCGACGTATCCGGTCCCCCGTGAAAGTCGGTCTGAAGAAATGTTTACGGAAAACTTTCTTGATCGCATTTCCGCACAATTGGCGAGAATGCTGTACGACCATCGGCCGAGTGAAGTGGATCTGTAAGCCTCCGCCGTGAATTGAAGCGTTCGGTTTTTCGAATCAGGATGGAATCTTTTATGACCAGTGAATCGCCTGCAGGCAAAACCGTCGTGAAGCAAACTGGTGACCGGTATCGCTGGGGCACTTTTGCCAGGCTGGCACTTGCTGCGCTGCTGCTGGCTTCCTTGCCGGGATGCAACTACTTCATTTTGCTGGGGTATTTGATCGGCGGGCCGCCTCAAATTGAGCCGCTGTTCGAAAAAGAGACCAAGAAATCACTGACCGACCGCAACACGCGCGTGGCGGTGGTTTGTTATGCGTCGGATGAACTCAAGTACGAATGCGAACATATTGACCATATTATTGCCCGACAGGTCGCGTTCCAGTTGTCCCAGAACAAGATCGACGTCGTGCCGAGTGATGAAGTGCGCGGCTGGATGGTTCAGAATCCGAACTGGGACACAGCGGCCGAAGTCGGTGCTGCTTTCGACGTCAACTACGTCGTCTACATTGATGTCAGCGATTTTTCGCTGTACGAACGCGACAGCAATACGTTGTTTCGCGGTCGGTGCGAGGCGATTGTCAGCGTTTACGAAATGGAAACCGATGGTGACGGGAAACGCATCTTTTCGCACGACCTGAACAGTCAGTATCCGATTCAGGTGCCGCGTTCGGCGACGGACGTCAGTTACGACACGTTCCGGATGGAATACTTTTCACGCCTGAGCGACGAGATTGGGCGCATTTTCTATCCGTATCTGAACGGCGACGACATCAGCAATGCGACATGACGCCAACGACAAGTTCTCAGACAGCTCTCATTCCTGCTCGGCCAGGAATTCGGTGTCCGGGATCGAAGCGCGGATTTCGTTCAGTAACTCGTGCGTACCATGTTTGCCGCCTGTTCACTGTTCATCAATGGTTCCCGCGTCCTTGTAGAATCCCTGTTCGTCGATTTTCCGCTTGATCCTGAGTCTTCGACGGAGTTCCTGTTCAACCTGATTGTCATCAAATCCGGGGAATTCATGGCGGATGCCATCACGCATCCGCTGGCAAGCCAGGTCAAACAGTCGAGGCCCCTCCATGATCTTCTCGCCGATCGTCATCCGTCGCGCACGAGCGACCTTCGAAAGAAAGATGGCATCCTGCAGCGATTTTGTCTCCGGATCAATTTCGCCCATGGAATCCTCGGTAATATCTCACGCGGCATCGCGCAAACTGTTTGGCCCCAGGCCGGAATTGTATCAAACAACCCACCGTCTCCAATCCAGCCCTGGCATTCAATCACGGTTCGCCTGCCAATGACCACCAGCAGCCGTGACGTTGACTGAGCGGCTGCGTTTCCGAGACGAAACACTGTCGAAGTGCAGTCGATCCACGATCCAAGCAGAAAAAATGTGGATTTGGCCAGAGAAACATGGAGAATCCCCGTTTTGTGAATGAGTGTTGCTGGTCACATGCACAATGAGACGAATTCGAGGGATTCCATGACACCGCTGACTATCAAAGTTACTCCGATCACTGCCCGTATGCGGGCAACGGCCCTGACTTTATCGCTCGTTTGGGTTTGTACGCAGGACGCGACAGCAAGCCCTCAGGCAACGGATGCTGCAAAGGCTGATGAGGCGGCTGTGGCCAAGCCAATTGAGATTCTGGATGAGCCCCGCGCATTTGATCCGGCGACGCTGATGGAACCACGCCTGGCCGCGCCGACGACCGTGACGTTCGATAAAGTCACCATGAAAGAACTCTATCGCTGGCTGCAGGAAGATCAGAAACTCAGTGTCTCCGTTGATGCGGCGGCAATGAAGGAAAAGGGGATTCTGTCGAGCGAACTGGTCACCGATCAGTTGGACAATGAACCGCTGTATTTGATTCTGGACCGTTTGAAATCACTCGGGATCGGGTGGTACGAAGAGGGCGGTGATCTCTTCCTGACGACAACAGACGCGGCCAGCCAGAAGATGATGACTGTGTCGTACAACCTGGGCGAACTTCTCGACGCCGGATTTGAGGGCGAACGAATTGTGGAAGCCATCTCGTCGGCCACCGGCAGCACACTCATCGAGCAGGGCGATGTTGACGGCGCGGTGGTCCTGCTGGGCGACGTCGTCTTTGTCCGACAGACGCAGCAGGTGCAGCGGGAAGTTCGAGGACTCCTGGCGGGACTGAAGAAGACCGGTCGTCGAACTCTGACAATGGCTCCGCCGCAACATGCGTTGCTCCACGAGAAGCTGTTGCAGAAGATTTCCCTTACGCTCGAGGAAGTTCCGCTCAGCGAAGCCATCGCGGAAATCGCCCGCGTTTCCGGCGCGGATATTCGAGCCAACGCGGCGGAGTTGAAGAAGGCCGGCGTGCGAGACCGATCACCGATCAGCATTGAAATGACTGATCAGAAACTCAGCCTTGTGCTGCAGGCGGCGCTGTCGGACTTTAAGCTGACATGGCTGGTTCAGGACGGCGTGATCTGGATCGTGCAGAATTCCACGGCAGAAGCGGCCACGCGAACCGCGACTTACGATGTCCGGGATTTGTGTCGTGACGAAGCGGAATCCGAAGCCCTGATGTATGCACTGATGGAGCAAGCTGGCGGGTCGTGGGAGGACAACGGCGACAAGCAAGGCGTTCTGCTGTTTGTGCGGCCCGGCATTCTTGTGGTACGACACACCGAGCAGATGCTCGACAGCGTGCTGCAGCTTCTGGAAAACTACCGCACGGCGTTGCGCGAGTCGAAACCACGCAAGAAGCTGGGTCCGGATCCGAAGGAAGTCGTGACCTACTACTATCGTTTGCCGACTGAGATGGCGAAAGATTTTCAATTGCACATGGCTGAGCTGGTTCGACCGGGTACATGGAAATCCGAAAACAACCCGGATGCGCCGGGAACAATCATGATTCTGAAATCAACCTCGGACCTCCATCAAACTTTCGGAAAAACTGCCGTGCCTTCTAAGGGAGGTCAGGATGCGGGCTCCGGTTACATCATGGTTGTAGATAATTCGGTACTCATCATCCGGCAGATGCGGGAGGTGCACGAGGAGATTGACAATCTGCTGGACAAGCTGACAACGGGTTCAAGACCCGTCGATCCGAATGCAATGGGAGGCCAGGGAGGCCAAGGGTTTGGCGGAGGATTCTTTGATGTGCGCTGATCAATGCACAAACTGATTCGCACTAATCTGATCACGAGCTTTCTCGGTACTGGCACAACGACGGCAATCCTCGATCTGCTGAATGATCTCCCGGTAGACGCTGCGCCAGTTCGAGCCAACCGGGCGATGTTACTTGATTGCCTGAACAGGATTGGCCTGCTCATCAGAGCCATCCAGGTGAAGCGGAACCAACTTTTCCTTGCACTTAGGATGCGTTGTGTGCAGCGTGAGCCGAAACGTTGCGGTGTCTGAAACCTGTGCCTGTCGGATTTGACCTGCGGCCAGTTTGTGAACGTCGCCAGCAGCTAAGGACCGTTCTGGAGTTTAGTGTCGTCTTTCGCTCCGCGAAAGCCACGCAACTTTCTCCGCGCGGGCTTCGCCCGCAACCCAATTGACGCAGAGGCGAAAACGCCTTCCTGATTTCTTATCTGGTGATGATCATCGCTCGATGGGGACGAGCCCCATCGTGGCGGAAAACCCTTTTTCCGCACCGCCGGAGCCGCAAGCACCCAACAACTCGTCAGCCTCCTCATCAGGATTCTTCTCAGAAAAACAGCGCTCGCAACGATTGCTGATCTGAGCGAAAGGCGACAATGGGACAGTTATTTCTGGCACGGTCCTAAATGACCGGCAGTTACATGACCGGCAGTCTGCTTACCGTCGACAGCGGCTGGACGCCGAAATTAAGTTCCTCAGGCGTGGCCACCGCGCAGTATGGACATACTTGTCCGTCACGTCGCCTCTGCCAAAGTGATGATTCTTGTGTAGCGAGAGTTCTTCGCAACAGGCGACCTTTCAGCGATTTCTCGGACAGGAATGTCCAGGCTACAGGCATCGCAGTCCCACACGCAGGTCCATCACGTTTGTGTGAGTTGGCCCTGTTTTGAACAGACCATCGACGGCGTCGAAGAACGTATACGAATCGTGCCGGGCGAGATAGCTGTCCGGATCGAGACTACTGGCGGCGATTCGTGCGACGACAGCTTCATCGACGATGGCTCCGGCGGCATCGGTGGGGCCATCTTCTCCATCGGTGCCCGCAGAAAGCAGCACGACATCTTTCCAGTCCGCAGAATCGCGATGCGATGCGACGGCCGCCAGCACCAGTTCCTGATTGCGGCCTCCGCACGCTGCTGCGACGCTGTGTGCCGCGACGCTGCCGTTGCCGGTCGCTGACAGGTTCACCGTGGGTTCACCGCCGCTCAGAATGCAGACGCGACGCGGATGGCCGAGTGCGGATTCCGGCGACGTGGCAACCGATTCCGTACGGATCTCCAGCAGGCGATCGATCAACCGGCGTCCTTCCTCAGCGGATTCTCCGGCATTCGCTGATCCAAGAGACTGCACTTCATATCCCAGGGTTCGTGCCTTCACGGCCGCAGCGTCAATCGCCATCGCGTTGCTGGCAACAATGCGATTGACAACTGTTCGAGGCAAAGGAAATTCAGCATTCGCCGCAGTGACGTGAGCAGCCTCCGCCTGTCGTTCAAGAAATGCAACGACCTGCGGCGGTATCCGGTCGAGCAATTCTCTGTCCCGCAGCACCTGTAACGCATCCGCAGCGCGTGACACGCCGGGGGTTGTCGGCCCTGAACCGATGACTTCCAGCGGATCGCCGATCACGTCGGAAATAATCAAAGCCACCAGTGTCCCGGCGCGGCAGGCGGTCGCCAGGCGTCCGCCTTTGACCTGAGACAGTTGCGTACGAACCAGATTGAGTTTGTGAATCGGTGCTCCACTGCCCGCAAGGACGCGGGTCACGGACAATTTGTCGCTGAGCGATATCCCCGGCGTCGGACTGCACAACAAAGCACTCGCACCACCGGAAAGCAGCACAATGCAGACGTCCGAGTCCGAAAGTGATCGAACTCGCCGCAGGATTTCCTGAGTTCCCTGCACGGCTTCCGGCGTCGGTTCATTCAGACCGGCGGGCCGCGCGGCGTGCAGATGAATGTGCTTGAGCGGTCGCACGCAGTCAGCCGGCACATTCACCCAGCCGGAAATGCGGTCAGCAAAATCCGACGATGACAAGGCCGTTTCAATGCCGCTGGCCATTCCAGCCCCGGCCTTGCCTGCACCGACAATCTCAATGCGCGCAGCCGACGGGATTTGAATGCCGACGCCGGCAATCCACAACTGGTCTGGCTGAACCCGGATCTGCTGCTCAACCGACCTGGCAGAATCGACAGCGGCGAGACCGGCAGTCCAGATCGCAATTGCATCGTCACGCAGCGACATAACTCACGCAGATGGCCTCAACTGTGAATACGATGACAGCACCTCGAAAAGATCGGCGGAAATCCGCACATCGTCATCAGCAAAATCAGCGATCCATGTGCGATCCCAGATAATGGCGTCGGCCAGAATTCGAGTCAGCTCACCCAGTTTCATTGACACTTCCGGCTCAGGATAAACCGTCGCTTCAGGAGCTTCCGCTCCGACAAACAAGCGCAATCTGGAACGCATGCGTAAATCCCTCAACGTCACAACCTCTGTATTGTGGAGTATCTCCGGACCGCCTTCGTTTCCCCGTAGCGGCACCCTTCGATATCCACTCCTCCTCTGCTCCGAACTTAGTTATCGGGCACGCGATCATGCGACCTTCATCAAAAGTTCCGATTGGGTAAACAGTAACGATTGTCTGCTAAGATCATCTGTGACAGCCGTACAGCGAATGGGAATACCCGCGACCAACAGCGGCAGTTTCCGCCGCTCGCAACGTGGGATAAGCTTCCAGCTTGTCACTGCTCTTCAATCAACACGGAGCCTTGTTCACTCGATACCCGACTTCCAGCCCGGCCCACGTAAATAACATCGCGTGGACTTAAGGCGAGCGGGGGATGTCAATCCCCTGATGTGTTCCAGATGACGCGAAAATCAGGGCACTTACGTACCCCGCTCGCCGAACAAATTCTTTTACTCCGCGCCATTGTGGGACCAGCCCGGCGCAAGCGTTGTCTCTGCCGGGGAACGGCAAGCCGTGCCGCCGGAGGGGCCGTTCGATTTCCAAATTCGGAATCATCTGCAACAACGTCTGATGAGTCAGCAGTGATAAAATCTTCTCAGGAAAACAAAACTCTCAGCGTTTGCTGAGCAGGGTTTCACAGCATCGATCCCTGACAGGTTTGTTTTCCGCCAGCAGTTCAACCGTGCTGCCGCGGCATAGGCGAGCTCCTGCACCATGCTGGCCTGAGAATCGCCGTTGATCAGCACCGCGCCATCGCTCTGCACCCGCGCGAACCACGGCAGGCGAAAATGATACTTCGGCTGCCCAAGCGATGCCTCGACCGCCTTTGTCACGGTCCCCTCTCCATACCAGCCATCGGTCAGGGGCGCACGCCCTTGATGGTCAGTTGGTGGCGGCCGAAAGACGCGACGATTCCCAATGACATGCCGGTCAATCGCAGGTGTGTTTGCATCGTGAGGATCAATCTCGCCGAAACGTCATCGTTGATCGCGTCAACCTGCACGCAGACCATTCCATCGACGTTGAACGGCGAGATCGGACTGTGTGGCAGGCGGCGTTCCTTGAAGATCGGTTGCACAATGAGTTCCGTCGCCACGGAGAGTTGCCGCCATCGGAATTCGACGAGGGCGATCTTTTGATAAGTCGTCGCCGTGTAGCCCAATCCGACCGATTGAAAGATCTCGACAACCCATCGCGAACGGCCCGTAATATCGGCTTGTGCTCGAGCTGAATGAGAGAGGCGATGTAATCGTAGTTTTCCGAGACCAGTGGCGGTGGGGGCTGACGCGGGATGCGGAGATAGTGCGCTTTATCCAAAGCGAAGTTGGCCAGCAGCCCAAGATCCAGATTCCAGAACTTCAGATAGTTCAACACTTGCGATTCGTTCTCCGGCACGAAGCCTTCGACCTGATGCTTGAGTTCCAGAATCATCTTCTCCGCCACGACGAAGTCCAGCTCAAAGATGTCGACGACCTCGCCCCGATAAACCAACTCACGCCGCGTGGCGGGCTTCGCGATGAATGGAATGCGGCCGTCACGAAGCCGATGCTCCATCGCCTTTTGGTAGCACTCCTCACGAACGCCGGGTCCAACTTCGTTGTGGACATCGAAAATGCAGCCTACCAGGTTGTAGGACAACTCCTTATGGATGATCTCCGTCATCGTCCCTCCTCATTCAATGCTTCTCTGATTCGCTGTCTCTCTTCATTCGCTGTCGATTGTATTTGACAGCGAATGAAGAGAGACAGCGAATGTTGGGCAAGGCGTGTGTTGTTTTCAAGGTTTTGCGTTTCGGTGAGGCTGGAACGCGCGGAGTGCCTTCCCCAAAGCGTGAATACGGGAGTCGTCGGCCTTCCCATCGGCACCGCGCGTGGGCTGGAGCCAGCCCCCTTCGTCGTGCTCGTTCCAGGCATAGATGATGATGGCATTGGCGGGATTCAGATCGCGATGTGATCGAGCCCATTGGACCGCCTCACAGACATGCTCGGCGAGTTCGTCGGGCGTGGCCGTGACGCTGTCGATGAGTGGTTTTTGCTGAGCCGGCGGAGTGGGATCGGGCTCCGCCTTGACTTCATTCTTCAACCAGAACGGCGGACGCTCGTTGCGCGGGCGAGTGTCCCAGCCCGCACTGGCAAAGGTGATGCTGGGAACGCGCAGTGCCTGCCACTTCTCCCAACGCTCACGACGGATGAG
>JAYTAK010001331.1:0-2448 GCA_043737515.1 Candidatus Kuenenia sp.
CGCCCTTCACAGAGCCACAGAAAACGGTCAGCCAGTGCTGATGGAGTTTACGGCCGATTGGTGCGGGTATTGCAAGAAGATGGAAAAGACCACATTTACGGACCCCAACGTTGCTCAACGGATTTCCCGGAACTTCGTGGCGGTCAAAGTCGATGCCGATCAAAACAAAGATCTGGTGAAGGATCTGGGAATCAAAGGTTTGCCTGCGATCCTGATCGTTTCATCCGACCTTAAGGTCATTGAACGGATCTCTGGCTTCCAGACACCTGAGGCACTGATCCCGAAACTGGACGCAGTCATAGCATCTCGTCCAAGCCAGGGCAGACCGGCAAAGACCGTGAGCACACAGAATTCACCGCAGCGCCAGAGCCGCCCTGAGCCGCAGCCGGAGTTGGTTGAGCCCGAAGCGGCCAAACCTTCACGTCCGGCTCGAAAGGAACTGGAATTCGAAGCAATCACACAGGACGAAGCACCGCGCATCGGAAGACGACCACCGGTCGATCCGGCGAAGAATCCGTTTGTCGATGCCCCGGCCGCGCGCCAGCAGAAACCTGCCGAGGCCCAGGTCGCCGACACAGATCCCGAGTCTTTTTTCAAGACGATCAGTCGTGAACGGGAACCCCGGGAATCCGAACCAGAGGTGACTGAACAGACCCAACCGAAAGCTGGCCCTGCCTTCGACGGCCTCTGCATTGTCAGTGCTGTCGATGGACGTGAACTCGTGAAAGGCACAAATCGAAATCAGGTCAAATACCGCGGCCAAACGCTCTATTTCTCCAACATCGAAAACAAAGAACAGTTCCTCGCGTCGCCGGCGACCTATTGGCCGATGCTGGACGGTGCCTGTGCGATGACGTTGCTGGAAGATGAAAAACGAGTTGCGGGAAGTCTTGAATTTGCAGCCGTGTTCCGCAAGCGTATTTGGCTCTTCGCAAGTCAGGAAGCGATGCAGGAGTTCCTCCGAAACCCGGCCGACATGGCTGAAGAAGCCGCTGAACTCGCCGCCGAACTTCAACGCTGAATTCGAGCCACGCTTGAGCAACCGCCCGTCCAATCTGCCGATGGTCCTTGTGATCTCGTGTGCGCACGCGATGGTCCACCTGGCCGAGCAGTCGTTCTCCAGCGTCGAACAGATCGTGTGCGGAGAGTTTCATCTTTCCATGGCGCAGTCCGGACAGTACGGTTCCTTGCTGCGAATCCCGTTTGGCTTCGGTGCCTTCCTGACCGGAATGCTGGCCGATCGGCTGGGAGCTTCCCGCGTGCTGACGCTGTATCTGGCCGGTACGGCGGTGGTCTGTCTGACGTTCGTATTCACGACCACGACAGGGATTCTGGCACTGCAACTGTTCGCACTGGGCGTTTTCGCCAGCATGTACCATCCGGCGGGACTGTCGTTGGTGACTTCGATCACAACACCTCAGAACCGCGCGAGGGCGCTGGGAACGCATGGTGTTTTCGGTTCATTCGGACTGATGGGAGCCCCGCTGCTTGCCGCGCTGATTCTGCTGATCCCGAACGCGACATGGCGAATCTTCTTCATCACACTGGGTGTGATTTCCGCAGTGCTGGTGTTTGTATTCCGCTGGGGAGTGTTAAGGTTCAACGCGAACGCGGTTGCCGACGCTGCGATACCGGCAGTGGAACAGAGTGCCGGGGACCTTGAACGATCTCAGGTCTTCTCACCCACGCGATTGCAGGTCAGGCCGTTTGTCATCCTGATGATTTCTTCTGCATGCTCCGGAGTTGTGTACGGAGGCGTACTGCATTTTCTGAAACGATACCTGAGCGATGTGAAGGGCTTCGATTTCATTTCGGCAAATCAGGACTCTGTCGCAGGATATCTGGCATCGCTTGTCTTGCTCTGCGGAGTCGCCGGCCAATGGGTGTCCGGTCGCATCGCCAGTCCGCGTCGCCTGGCTCCGATGCTCTCACTTATATATCTCGGCAACGTGCCGCTGCTGTTGTGGATGTCTGCCGCTGATGGAGCAATGCGTTTAATTCCATGCTGCCTGCTGGGATTCGTACACTTTATGAATCAGCCAGTGTTCAACAGTCTGCTGCCGGACTACGTGCCGACGAAAACAAGAAGCACCTGGTTCGGATTCAGCCAGATGATGACATTTGGAATAGGAGCTGCCGGACCGTACATTGTTGGCTGGCTCAACAATTTCCAGACGGCATTTGCTGTGCTCGCGGGGATTTCGCTCGTCGCCGGTCTGCTGCCTCTGCCCATCTGGCGGGAAAGACGACGACAGTTCTCCAATCCGTGACCACCATCCACTCTCCACCGACTCGCATTCCCGATCACGCCCGTCCGAAATCAACGCCACATGGCGGTGACCATAAATCAGCCGTGATTCCGTCCGCACGTTGTTCCCGGAGAATCTCAGTCGGCGGAGCGACTGAGCTACGTAGGCGATGTCGCTCCGCCGACTCGCATTCCCGATC
>JAYTAK010001332.1:0-2446 GCA_043737515.1 Candidatus Kuenenia sp.
GGATGCCAGGTTTGAAAACTTCGCGGATTTGTTGCCAGTGTCTCTGACGCAGGACCGGCCATAGTTTTCAAACCTGGCTTCCACCGACGCAAGGTCGGGTGGGGAGCGCCCTCCTGGGTTCTTTTCGTTTTAGTTGCCAAACCTTGGTCCACTGGGCACGAGGCCAGTGGGGCCAATAGGACCTCTATCAATAGTCCCTCGTGGTCAGAATCTACTGAAACCGGCAAAGTGCCGCAATACGTCTTTGGCAACACCAGCCCCCAAGTTGCCCTCCCACGGCTCGTCCCCTATTCCTCCGGAGGATCGTCGTAGCGCAGCACGGCAATGGGGTCAACGGGCAGGCCGCGGCGAATCCAGTGCAATTGCGTGGCCGTCGGTTGCCAGTCGTGGCCGGGAAAGGCGTCGTCGGTTCGCAGGATCTGTGTGATCTGTGCGATCTGCTCTGACGACAACGGGGCACTGTTCGATGCGTCGATTCCTGCGTTCATCAATGTCGCGGTAGTCGCACGAGGAAGCCGCATAATGACCATGCCGTGGCGATGTTCCGTCAACCATGTCGATAGTTCCTGCGGGTCTGCTATTTCCTCAACGTATCGGATTCCGCCGAGGTAGTTCAACTGTCCATGATAGCCGCCATACCAGGCGACGCCGCCTTCGTGGCTCGCCGCTATGCTGGCCAGAGGTCTGAGATCAAAGCCGTTCCAGATTGTCTGTTTTGCAGACACGATCACGATGATGAAAAACAGAATCCCTGCCGTGCCGATGGCAGACACGGCTGATTCGATTCGCTTACACGCAAAGGGAATTAACGCCACGCCACAGACCATCAACGGGATGGCGTACCAGTCAGCAATCAGATCCCGCAATCGCGTCTCAGACAGGGGAGGGAGATGATTGGCGACAAGCGGTAAGGCTCCCAGACCCGTCGTGGCGATGATGACAAACAGCAGATCTCTGTTCGTCACCGGTCCCTGCACAGATGTTGCGAAACGAGCGAAAATCAGGGCGAACGCCGGTATCACTGGCATCAGATAGTAGATCTGCTTGCCGCTCACCAGACTCAGAATCAACAGCGAACCACCGGCCCAGCACAGCAGGAACTTCAAGGGCGAGTCAAGCTTCGTGAGCCGCATTCCGCGCCAGACTGAACCGAGTAACGGCCATGGCATCACGCACAGCGGCAGCATGGGCAGATACCACCAGAATGGCTGCCGATGCGAAAACGAGTTGATCAGGCGACCGGTCGTCTGCCCGAAGAGCAGTTCTTCACCGTAGGCCTCACCACCGGCGGCAGCGGAAGGAAGTGCCCAGGCCAGCGCGATCGCGGCAGCAAGGACGATGGCAAAGACACAACCGGCATACCATCGCAGACAACTTGTTCGCACGCGGAGCGACCACCACGGCGCGATGAGGGCTGCGGGCATGACATGAATCAGGACAACCGGTCCCTTTGAGAGGATACCTAGTCCTAACGCGACGCCTGTGATCAGCCAGCCGGTGAAGCCAGCTCCTGTTTCCGCCCGCAGCACGCCGAGCAATGCGAGCAGGGTGCAACAGGTCAGCAGCGTGTCGAACATGGTGACAGGGCAAAACACAATCCACAGCAACATGGACGCCAGCATCATCGGAACGCAGCGCTGGAAGGCAGCGGATTCCGGCCAGAGTCGGCGCGCCATCAGCGCCGTCAGCAGAATGCACACGATCCCTGCGGCAGGAGACACCAGTCGCGCGGCATACTCATTGAGGCCGGTCACCGACCAGACGGCATTGATGAGCCAGAAGAGCAGCGGCGGCTTATGCGCGTACGTTTCCGAATTCAGATGCGACACAAGATAATCGCCGCGTACATGGGCTTCCCAGGCGACCGAGACGTAGCGTGTTTCATCCGGCGGCAGCAGCGGACGACTGAAAACCGCGCTGAAGACCAGGAGCAATGCAAGACAGATCGTCCACAGCAGATGTCGCATGGAAATTGAGACCCTCGTGCTCTGTCACTCTTGCTTTTGATGGATCGGGTGGCCGGGGCTGGACTGAGCGGAGCGAAGGAAGCCCCGGGGTTTCGGGCTAGCGCCCTCCAACCCCGGCCACCCCTCACTCCATCAGTGACAACGCACTAAGCCGCCTTACGCTTTTCAGCCTTGGCCGTGATCTGAATGATCTCCGACTTCGGAGCAGGCGTATCAACGGCAATTCGGCGTTTTTCGTTGCGAATCAATTGCAGGTTTCGAGCGTAGATGAACAGGCCGGACGACTGTCCGACAATGAACACCGCGTCCTGTCGATAGATGGCGTAGGCCAGCAGAATCAGAGCACCGCCGATGCTGAAGTACCAGAACAGCGGCGGGATGACACTGCGTTTTTCGCGTTCGCTGCTAAGCCACTGCACGACGAATCGGGCTGTGAACAGGAGCTGCCCTGTCAAACCGAATGCTATCCAGATTTGTTC
>JAYTAK010001333.1:0-12989 GCA_043737515.1 Candidatus Kuenenia sp.
AGAAATGCTGGCTCGGCTGACGAAGTCGGGATCTGTCAAAGTCTCAGGAGATGCGACTGGGCGACGCATTGTTGTCACCACCGACGGTGGTCGAGTTCGCCTGCGTGAAAAGCGTCGGGGCAAGACAAAGAAAGCGTGAGGCGGGGCAGGCGACGCAACCGGAGTACACCGCGAATTCAGATGATTGGTTTTCGAGACTCGGACGGCTTTTTCAGCTTCGCCAGATGAGCCAGCAGTTCTTCTTCGTCGGCCATGCCACAGAAGTACCTGCAGATCATCTCATGAGTCCGCAGCGTCGGCTTGCGACCGGTCCACAAGTGCATCCAGGAGGTTGTCTGTATTTCCGGCTCGACGTCTCTCTCTGCTTGTTGGCGGGCCGCTGTAGTTCTTGTTACACTTCATGATCCTGAACGATGGGGAAAACTGCAGTCGTGCGTGTTCGCAAACACAGCAGGAGATTGACCAGTCAGGCAATTCGAGCGTTTGGACTTCCGGGGCATACGGTGTTTCTGGCTCTCACCGGGCGCATCGTTTTGAATGCGAACAGTGTGGGCGGGCACAGGATTCCGGGCGGCAGTTTGCATTGGGCTCATGGCACTCAGGTGTTGTCAGGAAAATACATGTCACCGCTTTCCAATGAGAGTCGAGAATGAGAAGCCAGTTCCCTTTGTTTTGGATATTCCAGTTTTTCCTGCTGGCATTCGTGAGTTGCATCAGCCTGTTTTTTCCGAACAGCATTCTCGAATTATGCAGAGGCGAGCGTGGGCCAAAGGTCATTCTCCGGCCCACAGAGGCTCTTGATCAATGGGTCCTTGGCCTCGAATCCCTGCCAGTACCGAACCAAACAGTTCGGGAGTTCTTTCTCCGGCATGATCAGGTGCTGCACGATGAGGAGAATATCTGGACTCCGGATGATCCCTCGCTGCTGAAGTATGCTCACGTCTCAAGTTACACAGGTTTGCACTCACCGGCGAATGAAAACGAGGCATGGGAAGCTGTTGAATCCTGGCTTCTGAAAGGACAGCCAGTTGCACCAGCGGGAGACCAGAAAAAAATCACCGCATGGATTCGTGCGCTGGACCAGATTCCCGAGCCATCCATGGAGCTGAGGAACTGGGTTGCTTCTATAACACAGCCACAGTCTCCATCGAAAGAGTTGCGACTGATGATCCTGGGAGGAAAGCAGAGACAGCCGCTTTCCTGGATGGTGGCTCGGGACCAGGTTCGACTGTCAGCTCCCTGCACGTTTGCAACCTGTTTGTTCACGCTGCTTGGTGTGTTGACTCCTTCGATCCGTCGGCCGCTTGCTCGAACCTTTGTGCTTATGGGCTTGTTCTGGATCATCGCACGATTGAGGGGTTCGCTTGGTCCGACAGAGTGGACTCTGCAGCAAATGATGCTGTACCTGGGACTGTTCCTCGGGATTGCGATCATCATGAGCGCGGTCAAGGCTGTGCCCCGTATGACGGCAGGCTGGCTCCTGTTTCTCATCATCTCGTTGTGGTGGATCACGGTTGTACTCGTGGCATCCACCGGGAAGTATGAAACCGCGAGTCTGATGGTGAGGACGAACATCACAGTCTCCACTTTTCTGATGGCTCTGGCCGGTATCATGAATTCATGGTACTGGCTGATAGGAAAGTCAGAAGACCCTCCGCAGGATGATGCCGGAATCGCTCAGCGACGACCGCCTCAATTATGGACAATCTGGCTTATACAGTTTTTCATCCTGATGGTGAATGGCCTCCTGGCTCTTGTCGTGCCGGAGTGGACCGCGGAGGTGTTTACACATGAACGCTTCGACTACCTGACGTCCGATATCGTGAACGACTCTATCCAGATGCTCGGAGCATGGGTGATTGGCATGGCGCTGCTGAGCTACTTCGCTCTGGGAGCCGGTACCGACTGGGTGTGGCAGGGCATCAGCGTAATATTCGGTGTGGTGTTTGCTGTTCTGGCAGCGGGTACCGTGGAGGCGGCGGCATCCGGAGTTTATTCGTTCTGGGTTTATGTCTATGGATTTCAGGGAGTCATCTTCATTCCTCTCACGGCAGTTCTGCTGCTGAAGAGAGATCCATTTTCAATGGACGACGTCGAAAAAACAAAATGCGGTGAATGGACTCTGCCTGATCTGCTTGTCGGTTCGGCATTAATGTGGCAGCCGCTTCTGCGCGGCCGGCGAAAATTTTATCAGCGTGGAGTCGGAGCGAGCGGATACATGCAACTCCTGGAGACAGACAAGGAACGATCAACATGCCTTGGAATCATGCCGAATGAGGTTTCTGAACCCGGGCAGCGGTTCCCGATTCAGATGAGGTTTTCAAATCGCAGTCAGAATGACGAT
The DNA here is from genome assembly GCA_043737515.1 of Candidatus Kuenenia sp. GTDB lineage: Bacteria > Planctomycetota > Planctomycetia > Planctomycetales > Planctomycetaceae > SXXK01. Next base: position 2,345 of record JAYTAK010001333.1, read on the forward strand.
GCCAGCCTTGATATCCGCGGCTGCGCGCTTCAGATTATGTCCGGATCTGTGAGTCGACTTGATTTGTTGTTTGCCACTGGCGCGTTTGCGCCCTTTTCAACTTTGCTCGATTTTCGAAGACTCGCACGCTGCAGGAACCTCAGACATGTCATTCGCAAAGACCAGATCATACGAGAAGGGCTCGCGGCCGGGATGCGACGCGCGCCTTCCAGCTTTGCAGACTTGAGTTATTATCATCAATTTGTTCTGGAGTGGCTGACATCCACCGCTGAAAACCTCATTATGCGGTTTCGGATCATTCCGCATCCGCTCGACGGGCAGCTCGGAAAAACCGCAGGTCTGGCGTGTCAGGGGCTTCCGGATGATGAAGACCTGCAGCAGCTCTGGCAACAGGCCAGACGAAGCGGAGAAATGAGGCCGGACGATTATCTTGGTCAGCAACTGCACGAGCAGTTTTCGAAAGGCCAGACTGTGCGATTTCAGCTCGAAGTGCAGGTTCACGACCCGGAACCCAGCGATTCGCTGCAATGGTACGACGCCTCTGTGGAGTGGAATGAACGAGATTGCCCATGGATGCCAGTGGCTCTGTTAACTCTTAACAAACTATTGAGCGAGGCTGAAAGTGATGCACTGATGTTTAATCCAGGGAACCTCCCACAGAGCCTGAACATTCCACGGCCTGACAGTCTGATTGCGATCAATGACCCAAGATTTCCTGCGGCGGCGCGACATCGCACTACACTGACATTTGCACGAGTGCGAAACCGCCACCGCACTCGCCAGACACCTGCTGAAGCACCAGGTACACTGCGGTGAGATGAAGAAATCGCTGAGATACACCCAACCCATCTGTGAGAACGATCCACTAGATCAGGATGACTTAAATGACCATCACCACCGGCCTCGGCCGGAAAAATCCCACTCCGTATCAACTGCCGCAGACGATGTCTGAAGATCGGCGGCGGGCACGTCAACTGACGATTGCATTATCGCGGGAACAATATCCCATGGTCTTCGACCCTGGTCTCCCGGAAGAACCTGAGTCGCACCTTCCGCCTTCAGCCGGGCCATGGCCCCGCAGTTCGCGACTGCGCCGTTTCCTGACTGAACTTGTAAGAATGCTTCCGCCAAAGGAAATCTTTCTGTCCGAGTTGCCTCCTGAATCGCGATTCACGTGGCCCAAGTTCTTTCGACATGGTTCTCACGCCGGAAGTATGAAACTTCGGCAGGCGTTTCTGTACCTGACAAACTTTGATTTCTGGCCAGCATCACCGCAGGCATATGAAAGATTATTGAGCACAATTCCTGCGCCGCGAGTCAAAGACCGGTGGGAGGAGGACGAAGAGTTCGCTCGCCAGCGGCTGGCAGGTGTCAATCCGATGGCCATTCATCGATGCAGCAACAATCCGGGTGAAGCTCTGGCAAGAGCCTGTGATAAATTTCTGGCTGAACGGCATGACACGACTTTCAATCGGGCTCTGGACTCCGGTCGGCTTTACATGACCGAATACCCGATGTTGTGGGAGAAGCCCATTCAGGAAAAAGTCCGTGCCGGTGCTTTTCTTGCAGCTCCGACATGTCTTTTCTATGTGGATAATCGCCTTGTCATGATGCCTGCCGCGATTCAACTGAAGCCGCGATCGGTCAAAAAGGGAAATCCAGTTTACACGCCACTGAATCACACGTGGGACTGGCGCATGGCGCGGGCGCATGCGCAGGCTTCGGACTCTCATTACCACGAGTCCATTTCCCACCTGCTGGACACTCATCTGGTCAGCGAGATATTCGCGTTGGCGACTCATCGCAATCTGCACCCTGATCATCCCCTGCACCAGATACTTTTACCCCACTTTGAGCATACACTGGCGATTAATGAGCAGGCTCGAAAGAATCTTCTGGCCAGTCACGGTGAAATTTCCCGCTGCATGGCGGCGCGGCACACTGGTAACATCAATCTCGTTCGTATGCGATGGGCATCGTGGAATTATCAGGACCAACGCCTGCATTCCGATCTGCAGCATCGCGATGTGAAGGATCTCCCCGGATATCTTTATCGTGACGACTCCGAGGATGTCCATAAAGCGATCGACGAATATGTTCGTGGTATTCTGAGCATCTGGTATACGTCCGACGAAGACGTGCGACTGGATACTGAACTCCAGGCGTGGAGCCGGGAAATTGCCGCTCCAAAAGGGGGCGAAGTGCAGGGTTTTCCGGACGCGATCACCAATCGCAAAATGCTCTTCAAGATTGCCACCGACGTCATCTTCAGGGCCAGCGTGCAGCATGCTGCAGTCAATAACGGTCAATTCGGAGCCTATGGCTGGGTGCCGAATGCTCCGGTCGCAATGTATCAGCCCCTGCCTGAACAGTTGCCCGCGGATGGATCTGCGATGTTCACAGAAAAGGATTACTACCGAGCGCTGCCGGACCGGGCAAGGTCGTTTGGCCAGACAGGCATGGTCTGGCTGTTGAGTGAACCCACCAATCGCTCATTACTGCGAGCCGGAGAAATTCCGGCATTTACCCGTGAGAATTGTTACGAAGCCTTCAAGATCGTAGGTCGTTTTCGCTGGCGTCTGCGAGCTATCTCAGACAAGATCGACGAACGTAACGACGAGGCTGGCTACGAATACAATTTTCTGAAACCTCAGAACATCGATCACTCCATTTCTATTTGAACGCCGGACAATCAGGCCACGAGCTGTTGCCGGTGATGCAGGTTCTCGATCGGGTTCCTGTGGACATCTTCTTTCAGGGAATCGCGATGTATGCCAAATCTCCTTCAGTCCCTTTTCCGACTCCGTTTTGGGTCCCGGATGAAGCAATTTAACCGTGTCCCCGGACCAACTCCCAGCTATCCGCTGGGAACGCTGGGAGAATTCTGGAGGAAGAATCCATGGGATGTCTGCGCCGAGTACGGGGGGAAATACGGTGGCATGACACTGTTTTGGCTGGGTGGTACGCCAACGCTGATTCTCAATGATCCGGCTTTGATCCGTGACGTGCTGATTACGAAATTTGATGACTACTACAAAGACTATCCAATTAAGGCACTGAAACCCGTTCTGAAAGAAACGTTGTTCAACCTGAACCCGCCGGAATGGACGGCTCTGCGGAAGCCTCACTGCCATCCCTTGTTGATTGAAGGATACGACGAGTGGCTGCGGTCACAATTCCCAGTCATTAAGAAAGTCATCGACCGGCATCAGACGCTGATGTCTGCGGAAAACCGCGAGTTTCGACTCATCGATCGGATGCAACGTCTCTTTTTCGATATTCACAATACAATTGTGTGTGGCTCCGATTTTGAAGACGGCGGGTTCGAAAACTTCTACGCTATCTCGGTGATGGCGACCACGCGCATGAAGTTTCCACCGCCGCTGCTGATTCCGCCAATTCGTCCTTCGTTTCACCGAGCGATGCGCCTGCACTACGGTGCTTACGAAAAAGCCGTCAGGAAAGCACGGACAACCCCTGATCCGGGTACCAATGATCTGCTGCACGTCTTTCTCCGGCAGGGAGTGGAAATTCCAGACGCACAGATTGTGGACTTTCTGAGCGAATTCCATGCGGGTGGCAATATCTCTGCCGCAGTGGCGGTCGTGAACACGCTGCACCTCTTGAACAGCAACCCGCAAATTGCCAGTGAGCTTTACGCGCAGCTTGCGCAGATAAGCCAACGAGAACCCGGCATCAGCCCGGAGTCCATGGAGCAGGTTCCGCTGCTGGACCAGGTGCTGCGTGAGTCATTAAGAATGCTGCCTCCGATCGGTGTCTTTGGCCGGAACGTGCGCAGGGACAAATCCACGACATTGGGTGGTCACGTGCTTCCTGCAAACACGGCAGTACTCATTTGTACGGCGCACGTTCAGCGGTCTGCCAGCCACTGGAAGGATCCTGACACATTCAATCCGGGTCGCTGGACGAGAGAAGTGATCGCAGCGAATCCCATCGGCAGCGATTATTTCTTTCCGTTCGGACGAGGACCAAGAATGTGTGCAGGGGCAGAAATGGCAATGTTCTGCATGCGAATCATACTCGCTTCGGTGCTTTCGAAAGCGGCCGTCAAGACCAGCGGGTCATTTCGCCCCGTCCTGCATTGCGGTGTAGTAGAAACGCCCGATTTGATGGGACGGATGATGCCTCACCCAGCTGTTACGGCTTCGTCTGCAATACCGTTCAAAAAGTAGCAGGCACACTCTGTGTGCCGTCCGCTTAGACTCGAAAGGCTTTGCTGTTCGAGGTTCACGGCACACGGAGTGCGCATGCTACTGTCAATAATAGAACTTTATTGCCTCTAACTGAAGGTTACGCGGAAACAGACAGATCTGGTCGCGGAACGTCACGAAATCCTGGCCGGTCGTTGTTTCGCGGATTCCTGTGGTCGCCTCATTCTGATGAACTGCGACATGACTGCCCACAGTATCGACGGATGAAAGAACGCGGTCGGTTTCTTTATGAAATGCAGGATTTCATAAAAGGTCAGCGTAATTCGATCGTTTCCAGAACTCAGTCGCAGAACGCGAACCAGATACCAGTTGAGAGCGTTGGTATGAAGCAGTCGTTTGCCCTGCGTTTGCGGGTATAAAAAATCTGACTGTGTGGCCAGCATCCATGGCACCGCAATCACTTTTGCCGCCCGGCGGAAAAAGCTCCTGTAGAAATTCGCAGGGATTCCGTTTCCTCCCGGACAGGATTCAAGAAGTCGTCGCAGTTCTTCGACCTCCAGGGCGCAGGCACTCATCCCTTGGCCGTAAACAGGATTGAACGTTGCAATCGCGTCTCCGATCACCAGCAATCCAGCAGGAAATCGCGACATTTTTTCGTAGTGCCGCCATTTGTCTGCGGGAAACTTGAACGTCGAAACGGGCGTGAGAGGTTTCGCGTCTCTGAGGGCTTCGTAAAAGTCAGGACGTTCGAGCGATCGAGCAAACTCCAGATAACCTTCGTCGTCGCCTGGCGGACTGTCGTTCAGAAATCCAACCTCGCTGACACGCCAGCGGCCCCCTTCGATCGGAAATATGTAACCCGTTCGCGTGCTGTCTGGCGGAGTACCATACAAGGCCATGATCTTCCAGTCGCGGGAATCATCATGGCTCGGTTCATAATCCCGGCTGGCATAACCAATATTGACTTCGAGTGTCGTTTCCTCGGGCCTCTGGTAGTTGAGCGATTCAAGCCACTTTGGTGTCTGGCTGCCACGGCCACTGGCGTCAACAACCAGTTCGGCTTCCCATTGTTCATTTGATCCGCCGTTCTCACCGGGACGAACCTCAACGCCGGTAATTCGAGTCTTTCCGGGGTCCGTCAGCAGACCGACGACGCCGTGCTTTTCACAGATTTGAATGGTGGTGTCGCTCTGCAAACGCCGCCGGAGATTTGCTTCCAGAAATTGTCGTGTTTGCCAGTAGGACGTCAGCCCCGATTCAGGTCGGGCCTTCCAGACACCTGCATGATACCAGCAAAGCTCCTTCGCAAAATCACAGACGACAGATCCCCGAGTTGCAAGTTCTGCGGAAAATCCTGGAAACAGACGATCAATCACGTCCATGCCACCGCTGAATACAACATGCACGTGTTGTCCCTGAGGTACACCTTTCCGCGCGGCAGAGTCATCCGAAACAGTATCGCGTTCAACAATCGTGACCCGGTCGAAATACCGGCTCAGAACTCGTGCCGTCAGCATTCCGCTGATGCTGCCTCCGATGACGATTGCGTGTTTCCCGAATTGGTGATCTGATTCAGTCATATGTTTGTCGAACGTGGTGGGAACAAAATGTGGACAGTGCCAAAAACGTGCAAGTGTGAAGACAAGCAACAGATCCTACCGCTCAATCGGAAGGATACAGATTTGGAACAACTGAGAATTCGTCAAGTAATTAAATCCTGCTGCTGTCAAGCGTCCAAATCGTTCAGCAACGTTTTTGCCCGGACGAGATCTGCAGTATCAAATCCCTCGGTAAACAGATGATAAATTGATTCCAGCATCTGGCGACCCTCCCCTGAATTCCCCTGAATCCTCTTGAGTTCCGCGAAACTCATGGTTGCTCGCAGTTCCCATGACCGAGCCTGTTGCCGCCGGGAAACTTCGATGGCTTGCTGATAGTCGGCTTCGGCACCTTGCTGATCGCCTGCGACAAGTGCCAGTTCGCCCCGCAACCGCAGGAACTCACTCTCCAATCCCCGCTCGTTACGATGATTGATGAGTTCAAAGCCTCGATTGAGCCATTCCCTCGCATCATCCGGATATCCGGCCAGCAGATACGCCTCCACAAGGTTTCGAAACGGACGGTCCATGGACAAACTGCCGCCAGTTGCTTTCAGCATTTCAAGGCCGGTCGCAAGCAACTTTCTTGCCTCGTCGATTTTGCTCTGTCTCAGGAGCAGATCTGCGCGTCCAAAAATCGCATGGGCTTCAAAGAAGACAAATCCGTTTTCATGGCACGTTTTATACTCTTCATCAATACTCTGACTGGCCTCCTGATGGAGCCCGCAGAGTTGCAGTATTTGTCGGCGGAAGGTCAGAGCCATCGCAAAACTGAAAGGGTGATTCTGCTCCTTTCCCAAACTGATGTTATCGCTGGCCCGCTGGAGGGCCTGATCCGGAAAACCCAGTGCCCACAGGGCCAAAGCTTTATGGCTGAGACACATCATGCTGCAGCGCTGGCCCGTGAGCAATGAATGAGCCCGCTGCTTCTCGTCATTCACGAGCGCGAGTCCTTGTTCCAGCAGCGCGAGCCCGGACTTGAATTCCCCTTTGTAGTAGGCTGTGGCACCAACTACCCAATGTGCTTCGGCCAGCAATTCGGTTCCTTCAGGGGAACTGTCTGCCAGTTGCATGATCTCTTCAGCGATGGGCGCAGCAATATCCAGCTCGGAGCGAATGAGTCGCCAGCCCCAGAGCCCCCACATCACAAAGAACTTGTCCTTGAGAGCACCATATGTCGAGACAAGCTGCCGGGCTCGTTCAATTGCCGTTCCAACCTCCGGTGCAGACCAGCCTCGAGCGGCCATCAGCACGGGTGCCAGCGTCAACTGAAACCCAAGTTCCAGTTGATCGCGCGTCGGAGACGCTTCCACTGATTTCAGGATCGCCAAACCCTGAGTCAGATGACGAATGGCCTCAATGTTTGCCGAAGCAGACTGAGCCTTGACACCGGCCTTGAACCAGTATGTCGCCGCTTTCTGGGCGTCCCCGGCCTCGGTGAAATGATGAGCCATCAGTTCCGGCTGTCTGTTGACGATTTCCGGAAAGTGATTTTCGAGGGCGGCTCCGATGCTGGCATGAATCTGAACGCGGCGTTTTTTCAGCAATGAGTTGTACGCGGAGTCCTGAATCAAAGCGTGTTTGAAGATGAAGCTGGCGTCAGGGAAAGCTCCCTTGCGGAACAGGACTTCTGCTGCGACAAGTTTTTCAAGTTCAGCCTGAAGTTCCTCGACCGGTCGTTCAGAAGCTGCGGCAAGGATCGCAAACGAAAATTCCCGGCCGATCGCAGCAGCCAACTGGATGACCTCGGGATCACTGGCCATTCGATCAAGTCGGGCCATCAGCAGGTCCTGCAGAGATGCAGGAATGGCCTTACTTATGACCGATTCCGAGACCGACGCACCGTCCAGCGAACTGGTTTCCATCAGCAGTGTCGAGAATTCCTCAATGAACAGAGGAATTCCGTCGGTCCGTTGTACGATCTGTTCCACCATGATGTCAGGCAGCTGGTTTCGTCCCACCCGTTTTTGCATCATGTCGCGGATCTGCCGCTTTGTAAGGCGATTGAGTGCGATCTGCGTTTGATGCTGCTTGCTTCGCCATGGAGTTTCAAACTCCGGGCGAAACGTAAAGATGCTGAGAGCCCGTTTCTGCTCAAATTCTTCCACGTAGACAGAAAGCAGTTCCACGAGTGTTGGATCTACCCAATGCAGGTCTTCCACAATGAACAGAACGGGACGCAATTCAGCTCGTTTCCTGAGAATGTTCAGCAGAAACGCGGCTGTCAGCTCTCGTTTTTTCTGAGGCGAAATATCTTGAGCCGGAAGCTGACTTGCATCGACTCCCAGAAAACTGGCCATCAGCCATGTGTTACGATCCGAGACCAGGCTCAGGCTCTCAAGGTATCGTTCGATCATCGTGATACGTGAGCCGGTCGAAAGGTTCCCTCCAAACTGCAGCAGTTGACTGAAGTGTTCAGTCATCGGGTACAGCCCGGCTGACTGGTGGTTCTGGGAACAACGCAACTCGATGACGTCGGGTGTTTCTCCATCCGAAACGACATACTCACGGATTTCGCGAATCAGACGCGACTTGCCCAGCCCGGCTTCGCCAATCAGCAACACAACCTGGCCCATGGATTCAATAGCTTGTTCCCATCGGTCCTTCAGAATACTGAGTTCCGTATCGCGTCCAACGAGCGGAGTCAGATTTCCGGGATCAACCAGTTCGACTCTGTTGAGAGTCACGGGGGCTTCACCGAGCACTCGATACAGTGCGATGGGTTCAGCAATTCCACGGACCGTCACCGTTCCAAGTGACTCCTGTTGAAAGTAGATTCGACTGGATTTGTGAACACTCTCCGTAACGACAACAGCACCGGGCTCAATCACTGGCAGCAGCCGGCGCAGTGTTTGTGTCGTTTCGCCGGTGAGTTTGACACCTTGCACTGTTTCTTCAGCGACAACCTGGCCGGTATGAATGGCAATGACTATTTCGTCGCACCGCGGCAAGGTTCGTTGCTGTTCGGCCAGCTTCAGCAGCTTCATGCCGCAATGAATCGCGCGGGAAACCGAATCTTCCCATGCCTGTGGAAAGCCAAAACAGATTTCTGTTTCATGTCCGGACGAAGTGTGGACACAACCTCCAAGTTCCTGTGCCAGTTCCACGATCGTTGAAGAAAAGACTTCTGAAATTGCGTGTTGTTCCTCTGTGTCCAGCCCCCGCGGAGAAACATCAAAACTAAAGCTGACAAGTGTCACATGTCGAAATTGAGCATTTTTCAGACGACGCGTCTGCGTGGACTCCAACCCGAGACTGGAATCCGGATGTATGTCCCGCGTGGGGACTGAACCGTCCGGCTGCGAAGTCTTCGCCGATATCGGAGGCACCTGAAGTGCAGCGTCTGTCGCCTTGAATGCGATAGCTTGCTGAAGCGATTCTGCGAAGTCATAGGCGGTTGTATAGCGGCCGTCCAGATCCTTGCTCAGAGCCTTCATGCAGATTGCGTCAATTGCGGTTGATACAGCCGGGTTGAGCTGACGAATGGGCTGCGGTGCATCTTTCAGGATTTTTCGGAACAGCTCGTCCCTGCTGGAAGACCGAAACGGGAGTCGTCCCGTCAGAAGTTCGTAGAGGATCACCCCCAGTGCGAAGATGTCGGTTCGACCGTCAATACGATGCGAATCGCCGAGGATATGTTCGGGCGACATGTAGCTGGGAGTTCCGGCAATTTCGCCTCGAGTCGATTCAAGGTCATTCACCGCCAGCCCAAAATCCATCAGCACCACCCGGCCGTCCACTGTCATCATGATGTTCGCAGGCTTGATGTCGCGGTGCATAATGCCACGCGAGTGGGCATGACCGAGAGCCATTGCAAGATGACTGATGATCTCAACGCCCTTCATCCAGTCTGCAGGTCGTCCTTTCGCTCGATCCGACAGAGGTTGCCCTTCCAGATACTCCGTCACGATGAAACACTGGTCTCCTTCCCGGCCTGCATCGAAAATCACAACGATTCCAGGATGCTGGAGTTGTGCCAGTCGTTGCGCTTCGGCAAGGAAGCTCTGAATCACTCGCTCTGAAAGTGCCCCCTTTGGGCATTTGATCGCCACCTGACGATTCAGTTGTGCGTCGTACCCCAGAAACACTTCACCAAACGCTCCAGCCCCCAGTCGCTTCCGGATTTCAAAACGGCCAATCCTTGGAGGCAGGCCACTCGGGGAATTCTCAATGTTGGGCAGATGGTTCAAACCAGCAGAAGTCAGAACCGTTTGCCTAAGATCATCTGACGAACTTTCAACCTCGGGTTGTTGAGTTGCATCGGGTTCGTGAGGCTCGGGATTTTGAGGTGGACTTTGCACTTCAACGGTGCCAGTTATGGTAGTATCAGGAGATTTTGGTAAGGTGATGGCTGGATCCAATCGCTGAAAGTCAAAAAAACGCATGAGATGCATGCGATCGTTTTTTCCAGTTGATCCTGTCTCTATTTGAGTGTGCCGAGTCGGAAATTGCAACTGCAATAAAATCGAGACCGCGATCGAGGCAGCCCGTCAGACGTTTCTGTACCCTTTCTGCAGCGCCCCTTTTTTGGGTCGGAACAAAGCGTTGCACGTCTTCCACGTCGCGATGGATTTCCGCCAGGCGCTCAGAGTCCTGTTCGCGAGCCGCCACGATCGCCTGATATCTGGCGATCACATCTTTCGATGACATCGTCTGAGACTCGAATCTGATAGCTGTCCTGCAGCTCACCCCGGATCTGAGGAACCGACCAATGCCGTGAAAACCGACGGTGACCGATCCCGCAAAACACATCCCAGCCAAAGATCGAACGAGGCAGACTTTCTTTCACTCATTGCCCTCGCCACATGATCGCCTAAAGTGCAGAGCGGGTTATGACACACCAAAGCATCCGCGTGCAGGATCGCGACTGCGGCA
>JAYTAK010001334.1:0-5629 GCA_043737515.1 Candidatus Kuenenia sp.
CCGGCACAGAAATAACTGTCGTGGCCGACGCTGCCAGCGTCAGTTCGGATGCTGGCAGCATCCACCACGAGGCGACACTTATTGGTGCGCCAGTCCTTAAGTCCCGAAGTAGTGAAGCATGAAGCCACATGAACTTGTCACCAAACCGACGTCGCGCGGCATTTACTTTGATTGAACTGCTGGTCGTCATCGCGATCATCGCTGTCCTGATCGCCCTGCTGTTGCCAGCGGTCCAGCAGGCTCGGGAAGCCGCGCGGAGAATTCAGTGCCGGAACAACCTCAAGCAACTGGCCCTGGCGGTACACAACTACGCCGGCGTCTGCAACGTGCTGCCGCCAAGTGCCTGCATCAATCCGTCCGTTACAGTGACCGGCAATAACGGATCCTGGGGAATTCACGGTCGAATTCTGCCATTCGTGGAACAGGGGAATTTGTTCTCGAATGTGGACCTCAGCGTTGCATGGGATTTTCAAAAGTCGATCAGCGGCCTGAAAATTCCGTCGTACGCCTGCCCCAGTGATCCGCAGAGCGACAGGTCTCGCGACGCTGGCGGCGGACGAGCGATACTCTATCCCACAACGTACGGATTCAACTTTGGAACCTGGTTCGTCTGGAATCCGGTCACCGGAGCCGGCGGCGACGGAGCAACTCATCCAAATTCAAAATTCACCTTTGCCGCCTTTTCCGACGGAACCAGCAACACCCTGCTGCTCAGCGAAGTCAAAGCGTGGACTCCCTATCGCCGCAATGGAGGTCCGCCATCGACGACAGTTCCGGCTTCTGTCGCCCAGGCGCAGGCCATCGTCGCCAGTGCGCCGGACTTCAAGGACACGGGACACACCGAATGGCCGGACGGTCGAGTCCACCATGAAGGCGTCACCACAACGTTGCCTCCGAATTCCAGAGTTCCCTGCATCAACGCCGGAACGACCTACGACTGTGACTACAACTCGTGGCAGGAAGGCCGCAACGGACTCAATGGACAACCCAGTTACGCCATCATCACATCTCGCAGCTACCACGATGGCATCGTTCAAGTCGCCCTCGTCGATGGTTCTGCCCGGACGATATCCAACAGCATCGACCATGGCATCTGGCGCGCGATAGGCACCCGAGGCAACGGCGAAATCGTCGGTGAGTTTTGACCAGTCTCACCCTACAGCCCGGCTGTTGACCTAAAGTGGGATAAGCTTCCAGCTTGTCATCGCCGTCCAAAATCCATCAAGTTCTCACAAGCAGAAATCCCCCGCTTACCAGTGTATACTCCGCGCGGTCAGTTTTGAGGATTTGTGAGCGGCAAGGCGCTAGCCGCCGGTGCTGAACGAATGCACAACCCGCGGCTAGCGCCTTGCAACTCACTCAACAATACTTTCCTCAGTCTTGGCCGCGCGGAGTATACTTGGAGTCGTACAGAGCGAGGCCCGGGCTTCGCCCGCAACCCATCGTCGAAGTCGGGCACAAGCACAGTGTTGTCATTCACGCAGGAAGACATGTGGCAGAAAAATTCATGGCAGAAACATGAATCGCAGAAAGACCTCAAGTCGTGTTCTGTATTTTTCTGCCCCTCATTTTTTTGCCAGACCTGACTTCAGCAATCAGACGCCTGAAAATCCGCGCGAGAAAACAAGAATTCAACTGTTAGTAGTACAAAGTATACTCTGCGCGGTCAGATTTGAGGTTTTGTGAGCGGCAAGGCGCTAGCCGCCGGTGACGGACCGAATGCACAACCAGCGGCTATCGGACTGTTGATTCAGTGATTCATGTAGGGTGTGTGCAGGGCTAGCGAAACACACCAGTTTCTCACGCTTTCCCCAAATGGTGCGTTGTGCTCCGCTTCACGCACCCTACGATTAAATCAAAAGTCCATCAGTCCTAGCCGCGCAGAGTATAAGCAGAACACGATCCATGAAATGCGTGATTCTTTGTGTCTTTTGTGCCTTTTCGTGGCTAGAAAACAACGCCTCTTGTCAAGCCGTCAGATTCCAGAATGGTGAGGTCGCATGTTCGTACAAGGGAAGTTTAATAATGGAATCCAAGTGGCATTCTCGCTCTTATTTGCATTCCAGATTCCCAACACCTAAGCGGGCCATTGAAATGAATGCGGTCACATATCGCCCCGTTGGGGGCTTCTTCGATTTCTGTTCGATGACCTGGGGCGTTGCCGCAGGCTTTCACATGTTGCCCCGTTGGGCCAGGAACTCAGTAATTCACCCTCATAAAAATCGTCCACGACGTTGCCCGTCGGGGCTATGCTCATTTCTCGTCCATGACCTGGACTGGCTTTTTATTTCTTAAAGATCTTCTGTTCACGGCACTGCACCACAAATCCTATCCGGCCTCCACTCCTCATTTTCCTGCCCCCCATTTTCCTGCCCACCGCTATTTCAAATCTCAAATCTCAAATCCTTCTTTTGCCCTGTGCCCTGTGCCCTCCGCCTACTGCATACTGAAAACTGAAAACTGAAAACTGAAAACTTCGCCCTCACTTCACATCCACCGGACTTTTCACCGCCAGCCCCGGCTTGTTCATGACATGCAGATAGATCATCATCGTTCGAACATTTTTATGCCCCAGCAGTTCCTGAACCGAGCGAATATCCGCACCGCCTTCCAGCAGATGAGTCGCGAAGCTGTGCCGCAGCGAATGCGGAACCGCGTTCTTTGCCAGACCAGCTCGATCAACGGCGGACTTAAACGGTTTCGCAAAATAATCCTCGCCCACATGATGCCGACGGAGTTCTCCGCTGCGAGGATCTCTGGCGAGTTTGCGAGCCGGAAAGACCCAGATCCCGGCGACTCCAGGTTTGCCATCAGGTCCTGCTGCCAAAGACCGGATGACAGCTCCACGAGGAATCTGATGTTGTTCAAAGCCTTTCTCCCACGGCTCGCCAGTATCTGAGACAACCAGTTCATGACGCACGATGAGTCGATCGACGGTCAACTCCCGGACGGATTCCTGATCTGCTGCGAGCAACTGATCAACTTCTGGTCGTGTCCTCATTTCAGTAATCGCCATGGTGGTTGCAACTGAGACAACCACCGTCAGCACGAAGTCTTTACTTTTCATCACTCAGTTCCATTCAGATTCAGGAGATCGCAGGCAGGCGGACAACAGACTTCAAAAGGACATCTTTCGAAAACCATCAACCATTGTACCGTGGCATCTTTGGTTTTTGGTATTATACGGCACGCAGTTGGCATTGGCTTGTTTAACCGCGTGCCCGGCGGCCCGCGCGCGAAGCGGCCCGCTGGGGGATTCCAGCGCGCGGGGCGTTGTCCACGCGGTTAAACGAATGTGCCATCTTCAACCGCTCCCGATGGCGACTCCACCGCTTTTCTGTGATGATCGAGACTGCCATGTTTCAAACTCTGCTGATGTTGCTGAATTTTGCGTGTTGCCCCATCTCATTTGCTGACGACCCGGCTGCTGAAATCTCCTCGCCCGCGAACGAATTGTCTCAGCCTGAAGTACGAGCGGCAATTCAGAAAATCATCCCGCTGCTGCAGCAGGGGGCATCCGTATCAGCAAACGAGCGGAAGTGTTTTACGTGCCACAATCAGGCGCTGCCCGTCATTGCATTGACCGAATTTGGGAGACGGGGCTTCGATGTCGATCGTGAAATCCTGCAGCGGCAAATTCAGCACACATGGGATCATCTGGACAAAGGCAAGGGCGAATATCTGGCTGGTAATGGACAGGGCGGACAAGTCTTGACGGCTGGCTACGCGATGTGGGCTCTGGAAGTCGGTGGCTGGAAAGCCGACGAAACAACCGCCGCAGTGGCCCATTATCTTGTTGAGTACCACAAGGACAAGAATCGATGGTTGTCCAGCAGCCAGCGCCTGCCGTCCATGGGAAGTTCGTTCACCGCAACCTACGTGGCACTGCGTGCTTTATCGCATTACGGAACTACCGAACAAGCGGACGGAATCAAGTTTCGGCGGGAGGCTGCGGCGAAGTGGGTTCTTGAAAATGAACCTCAAAACACCGAGGACCGCGTGTTCAGATTGCGGACGCTTCCCTACCTTGATGCAGAGGAAGTTGCCGTACAAAAGGACGTCAATGCTCTATTGGCAAAACAACAGGCTGACGGTGGTTGGTCTCAAACGGATGATATGACTTCTGACGCCTATGCCACGGGCACTGTTCTGACTGCGTTACAGGAAGTCGGACGACTGCCGGGCGATCATCCTGCCGTCGTCTCCGGCTGCCGTTACCTGCTCGACTCGCAGCTGGAAGACGGTACGTGGCACGTCGTGACACACGCCAAACCGATTCAGACCTACTATGAATCCGGCTTTCCACATGGCGCAGATCAATTCATTTCGATCACCGCCACGGCGTGGGCCACGCTCGCGCTGGCTGGAACATTGCCAGAACTAAAGGCCGTTGCGAAGCCGGATCTCATCGAAATTCGCCATGTGCTGGATTGATCGCAGATTCAGAACAACTCGGCGATCGGCTGCCCGAGATGTCCGAAATGGACGGGCCGGTGGGCAGATGTAAAAAGCGGCCTTGATCGATCGACGCCGAGTTTTTCATAGATGGACGTCGCATAATCT
Organism: Candidatus Kuenenia sp.; assembly: GCA_043737515.1. Taxonomy (GTDB): domain Bacteria; phylum Planctomycetota; class Planctomycetia; order Planctomycetales; family Planctomycetaceae; genus SXXK01. The sequence goes on from JAYTAK010001334.1 coordinate 4,564, forward strand.
TCAGGCGTGTACGCCTGAGACACCACATAGCCACCGTCTCGATCGGATTCTCCGATGATCTGACCGCCAGGAGTTTTTGCTCCGGCAAAGGCGATCGAATAAGCATTCGTCCAGTGGTCCCGACCGGCGAATTTGTTGAGGCGCGGAGTGCGGCCAAATTCAGAGATAAAACACACCAGTGTTTCATCCAGCAGGCCCCGGTCGTCCAGGTCACTGATCAACGCCGCGAAGGCGCGATCGGTACTTCCCATCATTACCCAGTGCCCGATGCCGTAGCGGCCCTCCCCGCCGGCTTTATCTCGAACCGTGCCACAGGAACCGGAGGTGTAAATCAGATCGTGATGATCCCAATTGAGATTGAAGCCGCCGGGTGTCTCATTCGTCAGCGGCCAACGCACATCGACGGTCACGAAGCGAACGCCTGCTTCCAGAAGTCTGCGTCCCAGCAGGTAACAGGATCCGCGATGACCTCGACCGTATTCGGCTCGAACACTCTCGGGCTCTGCCGACAAATCAAAGGCGTGTGCAACTTCCTGGCTGGTCAGACTGTTAAATGCCTGTTCGTAAAACCGATCCATACCATGCAACGATGTTTTGTCTGAATCGGTGGCGAATCGATGATCAAGCGACTGCAGCAGTTGCCGACGATTGTGCAGGCGTGAGCCGCTGTTATCGACACGAGCAAGCAGGTCCCCAACCTCCCAGTCGTGATTCGACAAATCGCGTCCTCCCGTTTTGAAGACGGACAATGATTTGGGGAGGAATCCAGTGCGTGTCTCAGCGGCTATCCGTAAAGGTTTCCTTTGTTTTTCAGCGGTTTAGCAACCTTCCAGAGGCGGGCTATTCTCTTGTTTTGCTAATGAATTATTGAAAACTTCGCTTTGGGAGCAGTTTGCCGCCTCAACGAAATCAATGAATTTGCTGCATTTCTTTTCGGATAGCCTCTAACTGGCGCAGCGAGACGTAACGAACCGCAACCGAGCAATAGCCCGAGAAGTCGTTCAAGACGAGCCGCGGTTGGCGCGTCGTCTGACTCGGGTGCATTTTTGGGGTTCCGTCCTTTCAC
>JAYTAK010001335.1:0-5625 GCA_043737515.1 Candidatus Kuenenia sp.
GAACTTGTCAGCGTGTGTGCGTTTACCGTGTGTCTGGGAATCGCGGTTGATGACACGATCCATTTCCTGTCTCGTTACGAAGAGGAACGCCAGAAGACCGACGACCGCGAGACGGCGATTCGCCGTGCCTTTACCGGCGTCGGTGTGTCACTGGTAATGACAACGGTGGTACTTGTCGCCGGTTTCTCCACCGTTGCCTTCAGCGATTCCCGCGACCACCACATCTTCGCCACGATGGGGGCCATCACGATTGGATTTGCCCTGGTCGGTGATCTTATGATTCTCCCCGCACTGGTCTCCTGGTTCGGACCAAAGAAATAGCGACAGCCACAAGGTATCAACGAGCAGTTTGACTTTATTCAGTGAGCGGCACGGCGCTAGCGGTCTGTTGATTTAGTCTGAATTTCTACGTGGGGTAAGCTTCCAGCTTGCCATCGCTGGATGAAAACGCAGTGCTTTTTGAGAAACCTGACAAGCTGGAAGCTTATCCCACGTTGACAAGCTGGAAGCTTATCCCACTTTAAATCAACAGACCGCTAGCGCCATTCCGCGAACTGTCCTCAACGTTTTCATTCGCGTTTTGTGGACAAGCTCCTGACGCGGCGTCGCAGGAGTGGCATATTCCGTTCGCGACGGCTACGATGAAAGGTTGGTCGTTGAATTCTGAGGGCGCTGTTTGAATACAGTTGGCCTTCCTCGGTATCCGCTCACAAAATCTCAAGTGAAATGGCATCTGTCCCCACACGCATTGATGGTCCCGTCGCCGTAATTGGCGACGTCCACGGTCAGACATCGCAGCTTCGTGAAATCATTGCGCAGTTGGCAGGACTGCCGGATATTCATAAACGGTGGATCGTGTTTATTGGTGACCTTGTCGATCGCGGACCTGATCCCGCCGGTGCCGTGCAGCTCTTTTGCGATCTGGTGAAGCAGCACGAAAAAGTCACCTGGGTCTGCGGAAATCATGAGCTGGCGATGGCCGGTACACTGGGTCTCATCAATGCCCCGGACTACATCGATTTTCGAGGCCGCTGGACGCATCATTACAATTCGCACACCACGTTTGAATCATACGGAGTCGAACACAAGGATGTGAAGGGACTCAGAGCTGCGTTGCCGGAAGAGCATGTTCGCCTGCTGTCCGATCTGCCGTGGAGCGTCGAACATCGGGATTATCTGTTCGTCCATGCCGGCCTGGATCGTAACATCCCTTTCGAGACTCAGATCCGGATTCTCCGCGAACGCGACTATTCACTCAGTCATCCACCGTGGCTGTATTCAAAAGATTTCATTCTGTTGGGACCACCGTCCGATTGCCCTGTGCCGGTCGTCATCGGCCATGTGCCCGTGCCAAAGGTGCAGATCGGCAACGGGATGATCGCCATCGACACAACTGGCGGCGTCACCGGAGCACTCAGTTGTGTCCTGCTGCCGGAGAACATTGTCCTGCAATCCGGTTCCAGCGGACCATCGCCGATCGAAGCGCCGGTGAAGAAAAAAAGATCCTGGTGGTAACTCGGTGCCCTGTCAATGCTCGATCTTGGGGTAGGCCGGACCAAGCGAAGCGCCGTTCCGGCAGGTGTCTGGCAATTGCCGGAACGGCGCTTCACTCGGTCCGGCCTACAGACTCAGCACAAATCCTTCGTTTCACACGGAGCAGTACACCGCATTTGCAGCGACGATCGCGGCACCGGGAGTTGGTCGGATGCCCTGTCGATTCAGACACTGTTCCAGCGCTGCCAGAAACAGCAGGACGTTCGACTTCTTTGCAGTTTCTCCCATCAGTCCGATGCGCCAGGTCTTGCCCTTCATCGGTCCCAGCCCGCCGCCGATCTCAATTCCAAATTCGTTGAGCAACTGACTGCGGACAGCGGCATCGTCGGCTCCATCGGGAATCAGGACTGAATTCAGCATCGGCAGTGAAGTTTCGGCCGCAACCGAATAACGAATTCCCATCGCCTCGAGTCCTGCCTTGAGTGCCGTGTGATGCAACTGATGCCGGGCGAATCGAGCTTCCAGACCTTCCTGCAGCACAAGCCGCAGCGCCTGATGCAAGGCGTAATTCATGTTGATCGGTGCCGTGTGGTGATACGCTCGATTGTTGCCCCAGTAATTTCGCAGCAACCCGATATCCAGATACCAACTGGAAACTTTTTTCTTCCGTTGATCCATGACTTCCAGGGCCTTTGGACCGAACGTCACGGGTGCGAGTCCTGGGGGACATCCGAGACACTTCTGAGACCCGCTGTACGCCGCGTCAATTCCCAATCTGTCAATCTCAACCGGAATGCCGGCAAGTGAGGTCACACAATCCACGACGAGCAGGGCTCCGGCGTCATGCACAATCTTTGCGATTTCCTCCAGCGGCTGCCGTGCCCCGGTTGAGGTTTCTGCATGGACGATACCTACCACTTTGGGGCGAACTCGCGCGACCTCCGCCGCGACCTCTTCCGGCGTGAAGACTTCTCCGAACGGACGTTCGATCTTTGTGACTTCCGCACCCACACGTTCGGCCACGTCGGCCATGCGACCGCCGAAAACTCCGTTGACACCCACAATCATCCGATCGCCGGGTTCGATCAGATTCACGACGCACGTTTCCATTCCCGCGCTGCCGGTACCGCTGATCGCCATCGTCATCTGGTTCGTAGTCTGAAAGACTTCACGCAGCATGGACTGTACTTCGTCCATGACCTTCAGGAAATACGGATCGAGATGTCCAACCGTCGGTGCTGCCAGTGTCGCCAGCACGCTGGGATGAATATCACTGGGACCAGGCCCCATCAGGACACGTTGCGGGGGTGAAATCTGTGCAAACTTCATCGAAATACTACCTTGGGACAAATCGTTGCGTCGGGATGAACCGCCCACCGGCGTTTCGCAGCCGTAAAATACGACTGAACGTGCCACTTGTCACGGCTGCAAGTTCTCTATTTGAATGAAACGCAGTTTCGAGGGGAACTGCGTAATAGCCAAACCGTGCGGGAGTTGAAAACCTGTCGGATTCTTGTTCCGCAAAGAACATTCCGCATGATCGGAACCAAATCGCTCGGAAGATGAGTGCCGCATTCCAGTCTGCCAGCAAGTCATCTGAAAATCCTTCGATGTCGGCCTTGCTGAGTCGGCAGATTGAATTCCCTCTGCGCGGGCCGAGATTCTGCGGGGGATCTCAGGCACCGACAGGATATCACGGCCTCTTCATCGCGTATTGCACCGCCATTCAATGAAACAGATGTCTGCAATGAATGAGATAGACTTTTCAAAATACTCCCGTCTGCCGTCTCTGCCGACAGTTGCGATTGAGGCCGTGAAGTTATTTCACGACCCGAACAGTTCCAATGAAGCGTTGATTTCGATTGTGCGCAAGGATCCGGCGATTGTTGTGCGGCTGCTCAAGGCGGCCAATTCATCGCGCTATGGCTGTCGCGGTGAAGTGACGGACCTGATGCGGGCGGTCAACATGCTGGGCCGCGCCACAACGGCTTCGCTGGTGCTGAGTTTTTCGCTCGCCCGGCAATCCATGGAATCAACGGGCTATGTTGAGTACTTCCGAAAATTCTGGCTGCGAAGTTTTGTGCAGGCCACGGCGGCAGAAGTTCTGGCCTGTCAGTTCAGATCGGTCACGTTCCGAGGCGACTGCTATACGACCAATCTGCTTTCCGGACTCGGGAAACTGGCATTGCTGCGAGCCGAACCGGCGAAGTACGTTCAGATCCTGAAAACTGCTGCCGAAAAAAATGCTCCTCTGACACGCATTGAACAGGAAGTACTGGGGTTTACGCATTGCACGCTGTCGTCGGAGCTGCTCAAACAGATGGGTTTGCCGGAACGATGTCACAATGCCATCCTGGCGATCAGCGATCCGTCAATTATGGATTCCGACGCAGATGCAGAATCGAATCCGTTGGTACGAGTCACGCGAATTGCGGACGCGGCGGCCAGCCTGATTTGCGATGACACGGCGGCGGTTGCAGTTGTCGCACTGCGTCAGGCGATCGAAGAGATTGAACTTCCCAATGAGTTTTCAGCGGAGGAACTAATCGATCAGGTGCGAGATCGGATTGAAGCCTCAACGGAATTGTTCGACATCGACCCGCCAAAGATGCCAAGCGCCGGCAACGTGCTGCAGGATGCTCTCGATCAGTTATCCCGCTATGCCATGATGGTCGATGACGTGGCTCAGCATGCAGCCGTACCGTCAGAACTGCTGGAAGAAAACGGTCGGCTCAAGCAGCGCGTGGCTGCTCTGTTGCAGGTGTCGCGGATTGATGCACTTACCGGAGTCTGCAATCGCGCCTACTTCACGCAGCGACTGCACGAACAAATTGCCCTGCATCGCGTCCGCAACCAGGCGATCGGGCTGGCCGTCGTCGATATCGATCATTTCAAGAAAGTCAATGACACGTATGGTCATCAGGCCGGTGATGCGGCACTGAAAGTCATTGCGGAAACTCTGAAGTGCATGATGCGCGAGACCGACCTGGTCGGACGTTACGGCGGTGAGGAATTTGTGATCTTTCTGGAAGACGCAACGCCCGAAGGACTGGCAATCGTTGGCGAACGCATTCGATCGAACATTGAAGCGGCGATCGTAATCTTCGAGGGTCAGCAGATCCCGGTGACAGCCAGCGTGGGGCTTGCGGAAGGCTGCGTGCAGGGTTCCGAAGATGCGTTCGGAGCCCAACTGTTCGCACTGGCCGACGGCGCGATGTATCGCGCCAAGAATTCAGGTCGCAACTGTTTCTTTGTCGAGTCAATGCATCGCAGCGTCGTCGGTTCACATCGCCGGGAACTCTGCATGGCGCATGGCGATACAGACTGATGCCTTGTCCTGCCTTTCAGACTACGCGCTGAACAAATCGACGACGGCTCCCTGCTGGTGACCGACGGCAATCAGGGAACGACCGTCGGCGGACATTTCGAAATCATGCACATGCATGGGAGCCTGGTCCTGAACCAGCAGTTTTCCGTCCGCCATATTCCAGACGCTGACAAAACCACTGTTGTCACCGCCAGCGGCCACAAGGCAGGCGTCGCCGGGACCGAACTGCAAAGATTCGACGAGACCCTTGTGCTTGCTGTCCTCAATTTCGAAGCGGCGGGTGCCGGCCTGCCAACTGAAGACTTCGATTCGCGAAACGCCCTCCAGGTGGTCAATGTTTCCGACTTTGCCCATACCGCCCACGGCGAGTTGACTGGAATCAGTGGAGAACGCCAGTGAACGAATGCCGCCGATCGAATGGCGTCGAGCCGTCGGATCCCATGTGTACATGACCGGTGTTTCAATCGTCGCCGCGATCTGCCCGTTGGTCGCGTCGCGCACAAGCACGCGTCCGGTTCGATCACCGGTCGCCAGCCATTTGCCGTCAGCAGAGAATGCAACCGCATACAGCATGGAGGGAAAGCCGTGGGGAGTCTTCGATTCGTAATCTCCCCATGTCGCGATGCATGCTCCCGTTGCCGCGTCCCAGAGTTTCGTCTGCATATCGTCCGCGACACTGGCAATCCTGGTTTGATCGGGGCTGACGGCCAGCATTCGAATCCAGCGCCCATGCGCATCGGGGACGCGGCGGATGATCTCTCCGCTGTCCGCATTCCACCAGATCAGCGAGCAGTCGTAACTTC
>JAYTAK010001336.1:0-5616 GCA_043737515.1 Candidatus Kuenenia sp.
CGGCGCACGGGATTGCGTCCCTGCCCCTGACTGATCACGACGGTGACTTTACTGACGGCCATAACGACGACTGCATTCAAAAACGGGTAGCCGAATTCGTGAGAATTCGGGGACGCAGGGAATTCTGAAGTATGAAATTCTGACGCAGGGAATTCTGACGAATTCTGCTACGGGGTAAGGATTACGATTCGTTGACCTGCTCTTTGATGGTTCTTTGAGCATCTTCCCAGGCGGAGTTCAAGAACTCAACGTATTCCGCCGCAGAAAGTAAATTCGCCGCAGGTTCGAATTCATAGAGCCACCCGGAACCGTAGTTCTGGGCGTTGATTCCTGAAGGATCTTTCAGCAACTGTTGGTTAAAACTGATCACTTTACCGGCGCAGGGCGGAAACATCGACGACACGGCCTTCGCGCTCTCGATTTCTCCGATTTCCTGCTGGTCGCGAACAATCGTCTCCGGATCAATCGACCATTCCAGAAAATAGACGTCCTGCAGCAGACGCACCGAATACGCCGTGAAACCGACGCGATATCGCCCCGGACCAGACTCCTGCAACCACAAATGCCGCCGCGAATACTGCCGATCATCGGGAATTACAGCCTTATACAGGCCCATCATGAAACAGAGCGGTTCGGACATGCGTCAGCCTGAAGGCAGGTTTGGTCAAAGGAATGGCGTGAGTCGGTGGTTGGTTTGGTCTGATTTTCTACGTGGAGTAAGCTTCCAGCTTGCCTTCGTCTGATGAGGATTCAAGACTTCCTGGCAAATTTGACAAGCTGGAAGCTTATTCCACTTTAATTCAACATAACTCTACTCGTTAACGACGGACGATTCCATCAAGGCATCAGCGGAGTGCAAAGTCGGCGGAGCGACGTCGCCTGCGTGGCTACTTCCGTTGCTGGCTTGCTGGATTCGGGGCTCTTGCGTTAGATTCCGTCAATTCGGGCAGTCTGCTGATTCTGGCGAAGCATCGCGGCAGGCATTGACAACAAAGGGCAGGAGGCCGATTTCAATGACAACTTCACACGGGCGCAGAATACAGAGTCGCCGCGCGCTGGCCATCATGGCTTGGGTCTCACTGGTGATTGTCGCCGGGCTGCTCTGGTACGGGCAGGAAAAAGCCATCATCCGGATTCAGGCATGGGAACCGGCGGCTTTGCTGCTGTCTGGCTACTCAGCGTTCCTGGCAATTTTTGGCTGGCTGCTGTTTGCGCCTGAGAGAAAATCGGCGGAAGAATCACCCGCTTTGTTTTTCTCAGGCATGTTGACACTCATTCCGCCCTGCTTTATCGCGTATCACCTGATGCCACCGTCGTCGCCACTTCGAGGCTGGCTCACGCTGGGTGTGTTTGTATTCGGATTGTTTGCGATCCTGAGCCCGCTGCCGGCCGAAGTGTTCGCGGTTCCGCGCGATCGAAAGTCGTATCTGCAGCCGCTCACGGATTGTTACCTTTCCATCATTGATGTGGAAGAACCGCAACTGGATTTTCAAAGCCTGGTGCCCCGGACCAGTTATTCGCTCACCGCCCCCGATGTCGCACGATCACCGACGACGAACGGCGGCACCGCGCGCGATCCGTGGACCGATCCGTTTTATGGGACAGGGCGCGCGATCAGCGAAGTGGGTTCCGCGCCGCGATCGACGTATTCAGAAAGCCGATCGCGTAGTTCGGATGTGCGCTCGGAATCTGCACCGTCGCGCAAACCTGTTGGACGCGAATCAGAAAGCCGAGACCGGACACCGGACGACGTGCGCGATCAGTCGTTGCCGCAATCTCGCGAAACGCGGCGGGCAACGGGTCTGGGATATCCGGCACCTTCGATGAGTCCACCGCCGTTGCCACCGATGCCGCCAATGCCACCAATGCCGCCGACGATGCCTTCTGATTCCGGGACGCAGCCGACTTCGGTTCCGCCGCGACCTCCGGCAACCGCTCGTTCTGCCTTCGCTCCGCGTGAATCCAGAGCGCCGAATTATCAGCCGCAAACCCCAGCGCCGGCGACCAGCGCACCGCGAACCGGAGTACCGGGTGTAACTCAATCTGTGTCGGCATCGGTTTCCACGACTGCCCCTCGCCGACCGTTAACGGAACCTGGCGCGCGGACCACACCACCCGTGGGATTTCAGACGCCAGCAACGTCGGGGCCCGTCACTTCGTCACCGCCGCCCGTGCCTCGGGAATTGCCGTCTCGACAAGCCCCACCGGTGGCTGATCCTTCATTGGGATCGGTGGGCATTGCGGCAGCGGCTCCGCTGGCGGCGGCGAGTTACGACGATGTGCTGAAGTCTGCAGTGTCCGAATTCAGTTCGATCACCGATCCCGCTCCGCAAACTGCAGCACCGCAGGCAACAGCTCGCCCGTGGCTGGCTCCGGCGTCCAAAACGTCTCCTGCTCTCCCTGCGATCGAGACGACTCCGCGAACTCCGGCAACGGCTCTTCACGAACTGGACCGCAGGATCAGGGAACAGGAAGCCGACGACGAACGGGACGCAGATGCAGCGGAAGACTCGACCGTGCAGTCCGCGATGTCACCGACGGCTCGCACCTCGCCATTGAACGATGTGAAGATGGAACGACTCAAGGATGAACTCGGCGGAGAAATGATCGACGGCACGATCCGCGTCTTCTTTGAAGTCGGCCAGAAGCGGGCTCATCTGCACGTCCCGTTTTCTCCACCGCTGGCCGGGTTGCCGGAAGTGGAATGTGAAGCCATGAGTGATGATTCTGTGCGCTGCAAAGTCGCAGTCCGCCAGCCGTATGGCATCCGCATCGAAGCTCGCCGCTCCGACGCATCACGCGCTCTGCATACCGACATCGGATTCGCTGCGGTGTACACACCATCGCCGCGCCGCGGGTGAGGCTGCTGCGGAGCTTGCCTGCGTGGAGTGATCATCGTGGAGTATCGTGGTGCGAATGATTATCTTGCTTAATCGTCAAATTATTCGGCTGCCTATTCCGACTTGGTGTCATGATCATCATGGTTGATCCACCTTGAAGGGGTATCATCACCAAAGTGTACTGTGACCTTGTAGCCATTCTCTTCAGCATGATCAGTGATCAATTTGGCAGCAGTCTTCATATTTGCGGTCTCCACGAAGATGAAAAAGACACGGCCCTCTGAGCCCTCGCCAAAGGGCTCTGCCCTGAATTTGATTGCTTTGCTGTCGAGCAGATCAGTTATCGAACGCTTGGCTTCGTCGTCATCAAGATCGCAGACAGCGACTGGTAGGTCGCCAAAATCGCCATTTGAACCGCAACCAACGATCAGTGATGCAGCAAGGACGAAACAGTGAATGATGAAGATGGTGTTGGATCGCATTGAGTTGTCCTGGTCATCGCTTTCTGTTTCAGATCCCTCGGCACCAGGTGTACCTCTCACCGTCTCAATTGACTTCATTTGAAGACGCAATCGCTTCTACTTTGGTCGTCCATGTCGATGCCAGAAAATAGCGAACTGGCAAATGAAAGCGGCGACAAGTCACCGCACTCCGAAGCATCGGGTCGAGAAGATTCACGAATCGCGACATGCCTGAATGCTGATATCGCCCCGTTCGCCAGGATTCAAATGTGATATCTACTCTGCAGGAAGTGACTCAAAGTCGCCGGCGGAGACGATGAAGAGGCGTTCTGGTTTCAGATGCTTCTTCAGCGCCGCGTTAACATCTTCGACGGTCAGGTGCCGGATCTTTGATTCAAATTCCGCGACGTATTTCATGTCGCGTCCGATGAAGGCATACGCTTCCAACTGCGGGATCAATGAGTTTTCGTCGGTGCGGGAAACCTGCTGCTGCTGGAGGTAGCCTTCTTGGGCTCGGTCGAGTTCGTCCTGCGTGATCCCGTCGGTGACGAGGCGCTTGAGTTCTTCCTGGATAGCTGCGTGCAGTTTTGCGGCGTTCGCAGGATTGGAAATGGCGAAGATGTAAAACGCCGTGCGTTCATCAACAGCAGACGGCTGCAAATTTGACTGCACGGTGTAGGACAGTCCGTCCTGCTGACGAACACGATCGGCCAGACGCGATGAAAGTCCACCGGCACCCAGCACAAAGTTTCCGATTGCCAGCGCCGGGTAGTCGGGATGACTGTCTTTCATGGGCAACGTCATGGCGGCGAAGTACGCGGCATTGGCCTTATCCGGCGTGTTGATCTTCACGAAATCCCCGGTCAGGTTGTTGACCGCAGTTTTTGGAATGCGTTCAAACGCCACAGTCGATGTCCAGTCCTTTGTGAATTCATCGACTGCCGGAACCACAAGGTCTTTGTCAAAGTCACCGATGATCGTCAGTTCGCCGACGGACGATCCGACCAATCGCTGATACACATCCTGGATCTGGTCGATTGTGACAGCCTTCGTACGTTCCATGTCCTCTTTGAGTTCTGCGATGTAGCGAGGATCATCGACTTCGTACGGTGCCATTTTTCGGGTTACGATATTACTGGCGATGGTGACTGGATTGTTGACACCTTCCGCGGCATTTGACAGCATCTCTTCGCGAATCAATTCCAGCTCCTCCGCTGGCAGCTTTGGACGTCGCAGCACTTCCTCAATGATCCGCAGCACGGGAATCAGATTTTCCCGATTTGTCTGCACGGTGACAGACAGATTGCCTGCGTCGCCCGATACGTTCATTTCGGCCCGGTAATTGTTCAGTTCGTCGCTGATCTGTTGCCGCGTCAGGTTTTCGGTGCCGCGATCCAGCAGGCCTGGAAGCATCCTGGCGGCGACCCCCAGCCCCTTCAGAGCATCAAGGTTTCCGTAGCGGAGGTTGAGTTTGAGCGTGACAGATGATCCGCGCGTCTTGCGAGGCAGCAGCGTGACTTTGATGCCTGATGTGAGCCGGGCACGTTCCAGACGTGATTCAATGCCTTCCGGAGACGCATCAAATTCTTCGCCCTGCACGACATCCGAGCGACCCGCATAGTCACCAATCATCTCGGCGAGGTCCGGCGTCGGTGGCACAGAAGCACGTTCGGCTTCCTTGGTCGGTTCAAACAAGCCTGCAGTGCGATTGCTGCGAACCAAATACGTGGCAGCCACGCGATTCACTTCTTCCGCAGTGACTTTTTCCAGTTGGTCGCGATAGATAAAGAACAGCCGCCAGTCGCCCTGTGCCGCCCAGTCGCTCAATTGAATGGCGAGGCCCTGAGAATCGGCCACCTGGATTTCGCGCTGCCGCAGCATTTCCTGTCGTGCGCGATCAACTTCTTCGGCAGTGAACGGCTTTTCAACGGCACCTTCAACGGTTTCGACCAGGTTTTGCAACATGGTGGTGCCTTCTGTTCCCGGAGCAGCCTGGGCTCCAAACATGATGATGCCCGGATCGTGCAGGGCGAAGCTGCTTCCGAAGACTGACGCAGCAAGGCGACGTTTGACGAGTGAGTCGTAGAGACGTCCCGACGGTTCACTGGCCATGATGGTGGTCATCACGTCGATCGTGGCAAAGTTCGGATGACCTCCGGCGGGAATATGATATGCCAGAGCCGCGACCGAGACTTCGCCGACACGTCGCACGGTGACCATGCGGTCGCCGTCCTGCGCGGGTTCTTCGGTATAGGTCTTGTCCAGTTCACGATCTGGTTTTGGAATCGCACCGAAGTGCTGCTGAATGAGTTCCA
>JAYTAK010001337.1:0-5615 GCA_043737515.1 Candidatus Kuenenia sp.
GGGTTTGAATTTGTTACGCGGAATCACATGCACATTTTTTGGGTCATCGAATACGCTACTATGGAGCTTGCCTCCATAGGGCGATAATCACCACCAGAATCGGTTGTGGGAGATGCGTGTTACGTCACCATGCCGCTCGTCGGCATGGGGCGATGATCATAATACTGGCATTTTTTGGGATCATCATCCTACCCGGACGAGCCGGGTAGTGATGGGAGTGACGTCAGATCTTCCGTCTGGTGATGATCATTGCTCGATGGGGACAAGCCCGCATCGTGGCTTTTGAACCATGAACGTTTTTAGTTGCCGACATCGAAATGATACTCCAACATCCCAGCAACCAAGCGGGACATTGTTTACATTCGATCAACAAGCTGAGCCATCTGTTCTGCCATGAAAGCACCAGGATTCTTCGCAGCAGTTCGCTGCAGTTTGTGAGTCAGACAGAGCACAATTCCCAACTTACACTCTGTTGTGAGGCGAGTTGCTTTGCGGATGTTACAATCAAGTGAATCATAACGACTCATCTACCTGGCAAAATTGAGCATCTAAATGTTTTCATTCCGAAAACCATCCACGGAATCTGTCCATCGCTTCTTGTCCGATCAGAAGAATCGAGATTTCACGTATTCGGCAGTCGGTGCAACATCATCGACTCCACCAGCCGGTTTCGTCGTCGATCACACTCGCATCAAACTCGGCAATGGCGAACAGGTATTCGAGGCAGCAAAGAATGCGATCAGGTGCTGGGAACACTTTCAACTTGGTTGGGTGGAATCCAATTCCAGGCATATTCCAATTGAAACGGGACAGGTCGTTGGAGTCCTGGCTCGAGTCTTCGGATTGTGGTGTTTGAACGCTTGCCGAATTGTGGCCGTTGTAGATGAAGTTGGATCTGTCAGTCGCTACGGTTTTGTTTATGGCACCTTGCCCGGCCATGTTGCATCCGGTGAAGAGCAATTTCAGGTTGAGTGGAATCGAAGCGATGATACAGTGTGGTACGACATCCTTGCCTTTTCACGCCCAAATCATTTTCTGACTCGCCTTGGGTATCCGATGGTCCGCAGAATCCAGAAGAAGTTTGCCCGTGACTCAACAGCGGCGATGCAACTGGCGATGAAACTGGCGATCAAGAGATTGTCAACTGTCGATTGCAGAAAGTTCCAACCATGACTCAATGGACAGCTTCTCTCGATCTAAACTGGACGGTTCCAGGAATTCGCTGTCGCAGGCGACCCGGTGACTCGTGGACATCTGCGATCCGTAAGTCGAAGCGATCAATGTGTGACTCGCACTTAATTTGTTGGTGAACCCCAAAAAGTAGTTTGGCCGGGAATCATGGGTCTAACCGTTCAGATGGGGAAGAGCTTGCCGACAAGATCAAGGGAAGGACGCTACAATCTCGGGCTGGTCTGGTGTGGATTACGGTTCGAATATCTGTGGTGTCGATTCATCGATCGGATTCCGAATGATTCTGCATGTTGACATGGATGCGTTTTACGCATCCGTCGAAGAACGAGATAACCCGGAGCTGCGCGGTAAGCCAGTCATTGTGGGTGGCACTCCGGAGGGCCGCGGTGTTGTAGCCGCAGCAAATTATGTCGTCCGGAAGTTTGGCGTGCATAGTGCGATGGCCACAGCCAAAGCGCTGAAGCTGTGCCCGAATGCCATCGTGCTGCGACCACGGATGGAGCACTACGCTCAGATCTCTAACCAGATTCGCGAGATCTTTTATCGCTACACGCCGATGGTAGAACCGTTATCACTGGATGAGGCTTTTCTGGATGCAACAGGAAGTGAGCATCTGTTCGGATCCGTCGAAACAATCGGGCGAGCCATCAAGACGGACATTCGGAACGAACTGAATCTGGTCGCATCGGTTGGTGTCGCCCCCAACAAGTTTCTTGCCAAACTGGCAAGCGATATGGATAAACCGGATGGATTCACATTGATCCAACCCCATGAGGTCCAGAGTGTCCTTGAGCGGATGTCGGTTGGTCGGATCTGGGGCGTTGGAAAGGTCACCAAACAGAGATTTGACCGTCTTGGAATCCAGACCATTGGCCAGCTCAGAATACTCAGTCTGCAGCAATTGCAGGATGAGTTCGGCCAGAATGGTCAGCATTTCTGGCAACTGGCTCGTGGCATTGACAATCGGACAGTGATTGCCGATCGGGAAGCAAAATCGATTTCGCACGAAACCACTTTCGCCGAAGACATCTGTGACATGGATATTCTGCGAGCCTGGTTGATGGAACTGACTGAACAGGTCTCGCACCGTTTGCGGAGTCATGAGATCCAGGGACGCACCGTTCAACTCAAGGTCCGCTACAGTAATTTCGACACGTACACGCGCGCCAGAAGCGTGTCGCCAGCGACAAATGCCACGAACAAGCTTTGGTCCGTGGCATTGCAACTGCTGACTTCGGAGTTGCCCGATCGTCCTCTGATTGTTCGCCTTCTTGGCATGGGCGTGTCAAACCTGCAAAAGCAACTGCCGGTTCAACAAAGCCTGTTTGCTGAGGACCCGGACGAGAGAGACACCAAACTGGATCAGGTTGCCGACCAGATCCGAAGTCGCTTTGGAACGAAGTCGCTTCGCAGAGCCAGTACCGTCCAGCACAAAGCTGAACACAAGCCACGTCCAGGGCTCGAGTGAGCAGAGTGTTCAAACGACGGGAAAACTGATCGGCAGCAGTGTCCAGGTTTCATGACGTTTGTTATCGTTCCAGATCGAGTCAACATCGGCAGAGTCTCATTCCGCTCAACTGTGACACTCGCTCTGCGTCTAAACTTACGATGTCCTGGCCAACAAAAGTCCGTGCCTCATGTTGACTCGTACTGAGGCAATACAGTCTTGGCCAACCTCGGCGAGGCTGAGGTCAGCGGAGAGGCGGTCGATCGCCGCGGCTGTCGGAAATCTGCTTTCTTGTCGTCTGTAGGGCAAGAGTAACGACCTAAGATCTACAATCGAAGCTCCAACGCCGAACGCTGGCGATCTCCACCCGGTTGCGGCGACCGATCTTGTTTAGTGTGAAAACGAACCACCGCAACTCGCCGTGCATCGCTTTGGTCGCTGCATTCTTTAAGTGTATGCCGCTACCAAAAGTGTTGACAGAGGACAACTACAAATCAGCGCCACATTGGGCCGGACGAAAGCGATGGGCACGGCGAGTCAAACGTATACTGCTCTGACCACAACCGACTGTCCAATTGATCCAACCATGTCCAACTATCTTTAGCGAGGACCGTAACCTCGGTTCCTGCGTACCAACAGTTAGTGACCTGACAAACAAGCCCAGAGAATTCACTCGAAAAATCCACGAAGATCCCATCGGCGCCACGGCTGGCAGTGACTGGCAGCCAATCTTTTTTCCACCATGACGTTTCCGGGATTGAAGGTTTCCCCAATCGTCTGCGTTCGCCTTCCAAACTTTTCGTCAATGTGGACCAAGCGCCGTATGTGCCGATTGCGGCCTCGATCGGGTAAATGCGATGCGTGTCGCCAGTTGAATCTACGGGGTAGACGAAAGCCGTACCGGTGCCGTTGTGTGCTAGGTCGAGTTCCTGCAGATCCGTGGGCAACGTAACGCCGAGTTGCCCATCAGCAAGAAGAATCGCTTGAGCCGTAGCCCCATCAGGCAATTCTACACCTTGGGGAAAGTGTTGCGATAGAACATTCCAGCTGTCGGATATTGAACGCATAGGTCCTGCAGCGAACATTTCAGTCATTCCAACTCAGTTTGACGTCGCTGCCTTGTGTCGAGAATGAATGCCGCCTGTTGCTCCCACTTCCGAGTATCAGCCACCACACAATTCAAATGCGAGCGCCGCACTTCGCGAACTTCACGCGACGTCCAGAAATCGACATCGGCCGTTGTCCCAGAGCCTCGGTGAGTTTCAAACAACGCGATCTCCGGTGATTCTCCTATCGATTCATCCGGCCTGATCGCATCTCGCAATATCTCCACGGCCCAGCCGTAATAAGGAGCCAGAAACAGATCTCGCTTGTCTGCCGGCGGGTGTGCAATCACTTTCTTCGCCACAAACTGTTCAACAATCTTCGCGAGTTGCGGAAAAAGCACATGAGTCGGCAGACTACAACTTCCCCGCGCCATATACGCGCGCGTCAACCCGCCAGCCAGGTCAAACACCAGTTCCTGCAGGCGATGCTCAGACCGAAATGCCTGCAACCCCACTTCATCGGTCCGACCGGGTCCGGACAAACTCAGCCGCCCTTTGTTAGTCACGTTCAGTGACTTCACTTCCACATGCGGCGGAATTGTTCCAGGAATCAGTTGCAGTGAGGGAACCTGCTTCCAATCCACGCTGATGCGATTACGAATCGCCTGAGAGTATCCTTCAACCCGTGGAAACTGAATTTCAAACTCAGCTTTCGCTGGCACTGAATGGATATGACGTCGGCGTTCCGGCGGTGGTCCGGCTCCCCCGGGATTCGCCTTCATCGGAATAATCTCAAACGGCACGCCAAAGACTTTCGCGACTTCTTCCGTCAGACGCCCGTCTTCGCCGACTTCATAGTTGAATCGCCTCAACGCACGTCCCACCACCTGCTCGCATAGCAGTTGCGACTGAAACGGACGCAAGCCAACAATATGAGTGACCGTATTACAATCCCAGCCTTCCGTCAGCATTCCCACGGACACGATGCACCGCACATCGCGACCCGGCGGATGCAGCGGACGTTCCAGATTCTTCGCCAGATCCTCAAAACCCTCTGGAAGCATCGACCGTCCGAACTGGTCCCGAGGCCAGTCCTGCTTACCGACGGTATCCAGAGTCCACCGCATCCAGGTATTTTCATCGCCTTGCCACCATCCGTATCGGTGTCATGAATCACTTTTGAGTCCGCACGAAACGTGTGTATGACTCCATCACGATTTCGAAACCCTTCCAACTTCGATGGGGGTATGCCGACAGGCCGCACATCGTCGGCCAGCCACTCGTAGAGAACCTTTGCCAGCTTCGTGTTCTTACAGACCAGGATGAACACTGGTGGACGCTTATCGTCACTCTCAGCCAGTTCCTTTCTCCGCTGCTCCCAGAGTCCACCCAACATGGCGATCGGATGATGTGCGTACTTCAGGATCGCTTCTGGTTTTGGATCGGACCGAGTCCCGCCTCGCTCGGCACTACTTAACCGGGGAAGAATCCAGTTCCAGATATTGAAATACCCCGGAATATCGGCTCCCGTGGAATCCCGCACTGCCAGTTGTGGAATCTTCACAAGGCCGGACTCAATGGCATCAATCAACCCGAAGTCTGAGACAACCCAGGGAAACGGACGACCGGTTTCCTGCCCGACTCGGCCCAGAAAATACGGGGTCGCTGACAGGTCCACGCAGAAGTTGATGCGACGCAGCTTGTGAACACGATCCAGCCCATCAATCCAGACAGTCGCCTCTTTGAAGAAGTCCTCCGCATCTTCTTCCTCGTCCTCATCTGGTTCATCGCGTCGGATCCGGTACGCATGATGAGCCTCATCATTGAATACCAGAATGTTCTTTTTCCCGCCAATCTCACGTCCCAGGACGCGATTCACGAGCGACGTCTCGCTCTCCACATATTTGGTGGATTCGACTTTGACCTTCTTC
>JAYTAK010001338.1:0-5614 GCA_043737515.1 Candidatus Kuenenia sp.
CGAAAAGGCACAAAAGACACAAAGAATCACTCATTTCATGGATCGTGTTTTGTTTTTTTTGTGCTTTTTGTGTTGTTTCGTGGCTAGAAAAAAAAGTCCAGATTGCTTGCGTAGTCGAATGAATTCCAGATGCTTCAATCCCAGTGAATAAGCGGGCCATTGATTTGAAAAGGATTCCAGTGAGCAGTTTCGGAAACAATCCGCCAGGCAATGATCCGTTCAACCCGTATGCAGCACCGGAGAACATGGACCATGCCATTGCGGCCCCCGGTGAATCGGATCTCGCCACGCTGAGTGAACGATTCACTGGTGCGTTTCTGGACGGACTGCTGATGTTGCCTGTGGTTTTTGGCGTCGTATTCGGATACGCATCCTTCCAGGTTCAGCAGGGCAATTTTGCCTATTCAGAGTCAATGGGCAAGGAACTCGTGGTGAGTATTATCAGCCTTGTCGTGTTCCTGGCCTGGTATCTGATCCTGAATGGCTACCTGCTGGCCAAACGCGGCCAGACCATCGGCAAACTCGCTGCGGGGACTCGGATCGTTGATTTCAACACCGGCGAGCTGGTGCCCCTTGTCCCACTTCTGCTGAAGCGAAACCTGGCGATTCAGATTCTTGGTGCAGTCCCGTTTGTTGGTGGGTTTGTCCGTCTTGCTGACGTCCTGATGATCTTTCGCGCCAGTCGGCGATGCCTCCATGATGACATCGCCGGAACAAAGGTGATCAAGGTCAGGAAGATTGTTTGAAACATCGAAAAACACGTACAGGGAGTTTTCAATGATTATGAATGTATTTGCAGTGTTCTCGCTGCTGTGTATTTCCGCAGCCGCATTCGCCTCAGAACCCGAGACTGGGTTTGTCCTCATCCAGAAGGACAAGGATCCCCAGCAGATTCAACTGCCCGATTCCATTCATCTGCAGACCAGCTTTGGCGCGGCTGACATTGTGCGAGACCAGATCGACGAAGTTTTTGGCGGGGAAAGTCTGGTGATCGTCACTCGTGACGGCACCAGGCTGAAGGGAACTCTGGACTGGGCAACGGCGGATGTGAAAACGACCGACGGAACGTTGATTACGTCGCTGCCCGCCAAAGCGTCATGGCAAGCCGTCCGTCAGGCCACTCTGGTGGCGGGTGAAGTCACGGCTGGTCGCACAGCGAACCGGCTGAACTACGAACTGCGGGCTCCCGGAGACTTTACGCCTGAGAAAAAACTCCCGGCCCTTGTCCTGTTGCATGGGATGAACATGAACAGTCATGCGTATCTGCAGACGGTGCTCAGCACATGGCCGGACCTGGCGGAGCGATATATTCTGATCGGTATCGATGGCGAATATCGAACGGTCGCCGCCAATGGCCAGTTGTCCTGTAACTATTCCTACGTGAACTTTGTCGGCAAGAGCAAATTCAAAGGCTATCCGGGAACGGACCGTGAAAGTCCGGCACTGATTGCAGAGCTGCTGACGGAACTAAAGGCACGATTGCCGATTGATCGCGTCATTCTTCTGGGACACTCGCAGGGAGGCTTTCTGACGTATTCGGTGCTGATGAACTACCCAGACCTGATCAGCGGAGCCATCCCGGTCTCGGGCGGAATGATCGTGCAGGCGGTTCCTTCAGCCTTCGACAATGCCGAACTCATTGCGCTGCAGAAGCGGATTCCAATTGCCGTCGTACACGGCACAAGCGATCCGAATGTGTCATTCAAACTGGCGGAATCTGCGATGGATGTTTTGACGAAGGCTGAGTATCGATCGAAACTCTTTGCACACGACACGGCAGGCCACGCTTTCGCGCTGCTGCCAATCCCGGACGCGATCAAGTGGATTGAAGAGGAAAGTGCGAAGCCATGACCACTACCGCGCGCGGTTGAAGACAGCACTTTCGTTTAACCGCGTGGGCAACGCCCCGCGCTTCGAATTTCAAATTTCAGATTTCAAATAGAACAATCGCGGCCCGCCGGGCACGCGGTTAAACGAGGCAACGCCAACGGCGTGCGGTAGACCGAAATCGCAGCCGCTTACTGAATTCCCAGCAGGTAGCTCAGATTCGTCGGCGAAGGAGGTCCGAAGCGAGGTTCAAAGGAAACGCCCAGACCGACGTTGTCTTTGCTGTAGTCGTAGCCAAGGCCGAAGTGCAGAATCCAGTCCAGACCAACGCGTGACACCGTGAGTGACGAGCCGCGCGCTTCGCTGGCCGCGACATCGTAGGCAACCGCCGCAGTCGAGATCCATTTTGGACTCATCTGATAGCTGTAGCTGCCAATCAGCGTCCGGCTGTCCAGATAATCCGTCGCCTTCACCTGGCGATATCCGAGATAGACGCTGCCACGCAGGCTTCGCTGGCTCAGGATACCGACGCTCCACAGATTCTGAGCCCTTTGAAACAGATCCCAGTTGGCGTCCGCCAGCAAGCTGGTGCGATCGCTGACATTCCAGCGATAGTGATTGTAGAGCAGACCGAAGTCCTGTCCGAAGTTGTCGCGATCGGCCTTGGGAAAGAAGGACGCTCCGTATTCCCACGTCATCCAGTCGCGAATTCGAGGTGCATTGGCGGGACCGACTTTTGTCTGCAGCCGATCGCGGAAACCGATTCGCAGAGCCTGAAAATCGTCGGCGACTTCATGGTACGGAGCACTCGTCCACAGCCCCGCACCGTTTCTCAACGCATAGTTGCGAGGATTGAATTCTGCCGGAATCACGCCGGGGAAAATCTGCGTCGTGTAGCGAGCCCGGAAGCGTTCCTGAGCGTTATCGTCGATCTCGTTGTACTGCGCGATTTCATTCAGACCGCGTGACGACTGCGTGAACGCATACTCCAGAAACGTATCGTGCTTGTGAGCCAGCCCGTTGAGGTTCAGAATCTCGCTGCGGACAAACGGAAAGACGCGTGTCGCTGTCAAACGGGCTCGCACGCCGGTATTCATCAGATAGCGATCGACGCTCTCGCTGGTGAACCCCTGCTGCCAATACGCCGCTTCGCCCATGACGAACGGTTCCACATTGATCGGACCCATCATGAAAGGTGCGGCCAGTTCGTGCCGCGACATCGCCACCACACCGGAAGCGTTCGTGTTGTACGTCATGCCCAGCGGCGTGTACGGATCATTGATGTCGGTCGGAGCCCGCAGTTGCAGCGTGTCGGCATAGCCCGCACTGGAATGACTGCTCCAGTACAGCAGACCGTTGAACAACGGTTTGGAGAAACTGTAAAGGTCCGCTCGCGGGAGCCAGTCGGTCGTCGCTTCGAAGCCGTTGAGATCGGCACGCCCCCAGAGCATTCCGGAGTACGCTCCCTGATCCTGACGAACACCCAGCAGTGTTTCGACATCCTTGTCTGTGTCGAAGCGTGACTCATTGTACTGTTCAAGATAGTTGCGATCAGACAAATAGCCGATTTCACCAAAGAGCAACGCGTCGCCTGGCAGATTCTGGCGAGCCCGAAATGTCGCCTCGCCCCGATTTTGACTCTCCGGGATCAGATTACGCCGGTCAAGCCCGAGATTGTCGCGGCCGCGGTCGTACTGAAAGTAACCCGTGCCGTTGCCTTTGTAGGAACCAAGGTTGTTGGTGCCACCGAAGTCGATCGCGTTTCCGAGACCGGGACCGCGTTTGGTCGAGTAGTTCGCGAGCAGATCCCATTCCAAGCCCGGTACTTTTCGGATTCCGAACAGACGATTCATGTCCCAGACCGTCTTGACCTGCACGCCGAAGATGCTGTCGCTGGAGACAACTGCTCGGCGGATCGGGATGCCTGGATCTTCCGCCGGCCCGCTGACCTTTGGCAGATAGAAGACAGGAACATCGCCGACAATGAACTTGTTATCATGACTGGTCACCCACGTTGATTGTTTCAGGACCGGCTGACCTGTGACGGGATCAGTTCCTGAAAACAGACTTGGTCCTGGTTCTACGAAGATGTCACTCGCCTGGACGCGGTATCCGGGTTCGCCATACGGACTTGTCGTGGCCCAGGCATTCTGAGCGTGGAAGCGGTCCTGGCTGAGCATTCTCATCCGTTTTGCACGGACTCGAAAGTCGCCCTGCGTCGGCTGCAGGAACGCTCGCAGTTCCGCGTTCAGCATCAGAGCGCGGTTGGAGTTCGAGTCGAAGAAGGCGTGAGTCGCATGAATCACATTCTGATTCTGCCGGATGACGATGTTGCCTTCCATGTAGATCTGCAGCTTCGCCTCGCCAGGCTGCACAACCTGACTGCCCGTTTCCAGCGCTGGATGCGAATGAGCATCAGTCCATACAACGACCCGATCTGCTGAGAGATCAATCACGCCGAGAGAAACTTCTTCGCCGCCAAATGGAAGATGGATGCCTTCCACAAGCACGTTGACGCCGCCCGTGATGACATTGACCTGTTCGGCCGGCACCGTGTCGCTGGACTCGAAAGATTCAAATCGCAGGTTATCGCTGGATCGCTGTCGAACCTGCACCCTCCGCGTTGAATCGCTGCCCATCGACTGCGTGGCAGGCAACGGTATGGTGAACGAATCCTGAGGAAGCTGCAGACTCACGGTCGCAGCATCGCCCGCGCCGTCAGGGTACAGCCGATCGACGGCTTTGCGAAGCAGCGGATTGTCTTTGCTTCCGGGTGTCGAATCTCTGATCTTGAACTGCGGAGCGGCCAGTGATTCCAGGCGAATGGCTTTGAACGCCTGGTCGCGATGGCCGTCGCGAGAATCGATCGAAACATTTTCTCCATAAACCCCGACTTCAAATCCTGACTCACCGCGCGAGACAAACACAGCCAGCTTTTCGCCGGACATGGTGAAACTACCCTGAGTCAACTTTGCATGACCCACAATCAGGTGGACCTGGCCGTCGTCTGATGCCAGTGTTTCCTCGAAATCTCCGCTGATCGAAATCGCCTTCTGAATATCATCCGTCGCAAGCTCCACTGACGATGCCACTACTTCCGCATTCTGCGCGTGCGCATCGCGACTGATTGCGTACAACAGCATTGTTGCAATCGTCAAAGCGATGACAGACGGAACGGAGCGATGAATCATTCAGTCGCCGTTAGTGTCGCATTCAAGACAGTGGGCTCAGGAAGGCGGACGAAAGGACCGCAACACCGAATCGGCATTCCGGGAGGAGAAGAGGGGGAGAGGACGTTTCAGACAAGTGTCTAAAGGGAAGCGAAGGGAAAACAGGTGCGAACTATACGGCGGGGTGTGAAAATGGGTCAAGATCGCCCGATACGGCTCCTTGGGGCGTAAGTCATTTACAGGAAAGCACTTACAAATCGCTTGTCTGGCATCAATTGCAATTCGGGGTGCAATTTCCGACAGAATGGCCGTGAAATACGGATGGGCAGGAAAATGAAGGGCAGGAAAATCCGGAACGGAACCCGGCAAAAAACTAAATTCGATGCGCGAGCAACAGTCGCACACTGTTCAGCAAACGTTCAGAGTGTTGTTTTCCTGAGAAGACTTTAGCGTGCCACTTAATGCAGTGGCGGACTGCGCGAGCAACTTTGTAGCCACGTTCGCCAGAACGTGGGCGATCTAGACCGAACTTGAACCGCCATTCAAACAAAGATCCGCGACGGAACCCAGTGTTTTTTCGATGAATCAGCGTCATGCCTCCTTGAAAAGAAAATACC
>JAYTAK010001339.1:0-2436 GCA_043737515.1 Candidatus Kuenenia sp.
ACTGGGATTCGGTCCTGCCGGTGAAATGGTGGCACCGTTCCTTGGTCATGCCGCGGCGTCGGCAGTGGTTCACGTCTTCGCGGATGTGGCTGGCGGAGCTACGGCTGCCATCGCTGGTGAGGCGGCTGTATCCAGTGCGGCGGGTTCCGGAGCCGGCATGTTGCAGGCATGGTTCCATCGTTTACATTCAGCGTTTACCGCACGACGCGCAAGCTGGCTGACGAATCTGGTCCATTCCGAGTTGCTGGGCGCGCTGCCGGAAGAACTGAATGCGGCGGCAGGGTTGACGAAGTCGGAAGCGTTTAGCGAGGTGCAGAAATGCGTGTCAAAACTTGAAGGGTTGTTGTAGGTTGTTCATATGTAGGATGGACATTCATGTCCGTCGTCCGTTGAGCGGACATCGCAGCACGATAATGGCTGGATCGCGATAGGTTTCCGACAGCAAACTCGGACAAGAATGTCCAAGCTACAGAAATCGCGCCTTCGGATAATCACTATTTCCAAAATCGCACACGAATTGGTTTCTGTACTCGCGAAAGTTCAAGACATGTCACTCACACCTGAATTGCAACAACTCACGATCCTTGCCGAGATCGATGATCTGGTGCTGCGCGTGCGGCGGTGGCTGAACGATGCTCCGGCATGGAGTCCCGCGCGAAAGGCGCGGTCGCTGGTCTCAAAGATTCTGGACCGCGTGAGTTCTTTGCGAATTCGGCTCGAATCACCTCTGGTTGTCGCCACCTTCGGAGGCACCGGCACGGGCAAGAGCACACTCGTCAACGCATTGATCGGGCAGGAAGCGTCGGAATCCGGACGACAGCGTCCCACGACGACGATGCCCATTCTCCTGGTCCATCCTGACATTGAAACTGCAGCGCTGGGTTTGGACCTGAGTCAGTTTCAGGTGAAGAAAATCGATGCTCCTGTGTTGCGGGATTTGATCATCATTGACTGTCCGGATCCTGATACCAGCGAAGCTGCGGAATCCGGCAGCAACCTCGCCCGGCTGCGATCGATTCTGCCTCATTGCGATGTGCTGCTTTACGTTTCGACTCAGCAGAAATATCGCAGTGCAAGAATAGCAGAGGAACTTGCGGACGCGGCGGCAGGGTGTCGGCTGGTCTTCGTGCAGACTCATGCGGAACAGGATTCGGACGTCCGGGACGACTGGCGCAGGAGCCTGGCACCGGGATACCAGGTTCCTGATATGTTCTTTGTCGATTCGCGACGAGCGTTCGCTGAGCAGGCTCAGGGACAGCGCCCGTCGGGAGATTTCGGTCGTCTGCTCGAACTGCTGACCAACCAATTGGGAACGTCGCGGCGTGTGGCGATTCGTCGGGCTAACCTGATTGACCTCCTGGAAGAAGCGTTAACCGTGTGCCGCACCGATTACGATGGCGAGCTGCCGAACATCCGGAAGCTGCAGGAGATTCTGGATCAGCAGCGGACGAAACTTCGCGACTCACTCACAAATCAACTGCGAGATGAATTGCTGGTGAACCGAAATCTGTGGGAGCGCCGTCTGCTGAGCGCCGTCACAAACATCTGGGGCTTCAGTCCGTTTTCCGCCGTGCTGCGTCTGTACAACGGGCTCGGTGCGTTCATCGCTTCGTTCAGTCTGTTCCGCGCGCGTTCGTCGGCACAGATGGCGTTGATCGGAGCAGTGCAAGGCGCGCGATGGCTGAAATCACGGGTCGAAGAGCAGGGAGCGGACTCATCGCTGGAACGGCTGGCGTCGTTCGGGATCACGGATCAGCACCTCCAGGAATCCAGGATGGTCGTGTCCGGATATGTCCATTCGGCCGGCATTGATTCAGAAGAATTCAGCAATCGTCGTGATCTCAATCAGCTTCGTCATCAGGCGGCGACAGTGGAAAGTCAGTTCCTCGGAGACGCGCGACGTGGCATTGACGAACTGATCGAACAGCTTGCCGCAAAGAACTGCTCGGCTCTGACGCGCTATCGCTACGAGATCCTGTTGTTATTGTACCTCGTATTCCTGATCGGACGGATCGGGCACAACTTTTTCTGGAGTTCGTTTCTCGCACCGATCGTAGGGCAGGCAGATCATGCAGAGCCGCTGTTGACGGTCGATTTTTACATTCCGGCGCTGATTTTTCTGATGATGTGGTCTGCGATGCTCGTGCTGAGTTACACATGGCGATTGCGGCGCGGTCTCTCAGCGGAAATTCATAAACTAGCGCAGTCAATGGTGGAGACTCGCATTTCGGAAGGACTGTTTCCATCGGTCGATCACGTTTGTCAGAGCGTCATTGATGACGATCATCGTCTGACAGAATTGCTGGAACGCACCTCCCGGTTTCGCCGGGAACTCGCTGAAGGCGTCGGCTTCCTTGGCGGCCAGCGCCGATAATCATGCGGCTTGGCGAGCGGAGCGGCGTCAGCCCTCCGGTACAATGCGACTCGACACTGCAG
>JAYTAK010001340.1:0-5609 GCA_043737515.1 Candidatus Kuenenia sp.
ACACCCTACAACAGGCGCTTGTTCCGGCAATTGGACGACGCCGGAACTCGCGTTGCTCGGTCCGGCCTACAAGTCACATTTTTCAAAAAGGACTCACTACCCGGTGGCAAACAAGGTTATCATCACCACGAGCCTGTCATTTCTTGGCGAATTTCACAGAAACCCCGACCGTTCCTCATGTTCAGTCATCAGCATTCACTGCGGCACCTGTTGCGGCCTGAGCATTATTGTTCGGAGCAGCACTTTCAACTGGAACTGGAGAAACTGTTTCGACCCGCATGGCAGTTTGTGGCGGCGAAATCGGAACTGCCGAAGGACGGTGACTTTCTGACGCTCGATCTGTTTGGTCGTCCCATTCTGATCAGGAACTCCGCCGGAAGATTTCTGGCGTACGAAAACATCTGTTCGCATCGGCACTGTCTGCTGACGGATGACAGTTGCGGAAATCAGCCGAAGCTGCGTTGTCAGTATCATGGCTGGGAGTACGATGACGATGGACGCACGGCAAGAATCCCCGAAGCGAAATGTTTTCGTCCGTGGGATCGTGACAATTCGCGACTCAACATGTTTCGCATGGAGTCCTGCGGCGATCTGCTGTTTGTCTCGCTCAGCTCTGATGTTCCATCTCTGCGGGACTGGCTGAGTCCGTTTTATGCAGAGACCGAGCGGGCGTTTTCATCTCCGATCTGGAAGATGACTTACGTCTGGGAATACGACTGCGAATCGAACTGGAAAGTCCCGGCGGAGAATACGCTCGAGTCATACCACGTTACGGCACTGCATCAGAAGTTTTTTGGCGACACACTGCCGCCGGAAAAAAACGTCCAGCATTTGCTGGAGCAGCGTTACACCGGGTTGACGTTTGATGCCACATCAAAGCTGGAACAACTGCAGGCGCGCTTAAATCGCTGGCTGGGAAGTGAGCCGACGTTTAAGTATCTCCATCGGCACTTTCATCCGAATACGATGCTGGTCTCGACCGACACGATCAACTATGCCCTGATGTACATGCCGACGTCGCCCACGACCGTGCGGATTCGCATGCGATTTTTTGCCATCCGTGGAACTCGCCGCGGGCCCGTTGCCAGTCTTCTTTCCTGGCTGGCGTGGCGCTTTGCAAAGTCGAAAACTCTGCAGGTCCACAATGAAGATCGCGGCGTCTATGCATCGCAGCAGAAGGGGCTCGAGCGGAGTCGGCATCCGGGTGTGATCGGGTCTCGGGAAGAACGGATTTACTTCTTCCAAAAGTACATTCTGGAAGCACTCGGCCTGCCCGTGCCGCCCGATCCGGCGAACGCCGCCGCAGCGAATGAACCTCAGACCGCATTGGCCAGGAAAGCAGCACCATGAACCTGCCGCCGGGCGCGTTTCGATACCTGCTGATCGGTCAGGCCATCATTCCGTTCTTCATCAACATTGCCGTGAATGTAATCCTCGGCGCGCTGACATTTGGTGGGCAGGAGTCGGTTGCGACATGGGCGATCGACAAAGGTGCGGCGGCCGATTCGATTGGAACGTGCTTCTTTCTGCCGTTTATCACCTGCCTGATCGCCACGCCGATCGTGCGGCATCAGGTGGCTCACGGTGCAGCCAGTCGCATACCGCCGACCGACACGCCTCGCTGGGCGCGACTGATGAGCGGTCCGGTCCTGTTGCGCGCGGCAAAATTCGGAGTCGCAGGACTTCTTCTGCTCGCAGCCCCGGTGTACGCCGCTTACGGCATATTCGCCGGAGCATCGATCGAAACCATTCGCTTCATCGCCATCAAAGCACTCTTCGCCGGCGTGTTCGGAATCTTCGCTACGCCGTTGATTGCATTCGTCGCCATGTGCGATCGGTCTGTCAGTCCGCAACCGCGATAGGCATTGACCCGCAACGCCTGGCGCGGCGAAGCTGCAAATCCGAAATCCGAAAGAACTGCGGTCGAAAAGATGCGCGCAAAAAGTACAGATGTGGGGAAGAAAGGATCTAAACCAGTAACTTCGCGCTCGCTGATCGTTTCCTCAAACAGACCGGTCTTTGTACCACACTGCAGATGGGACTCATTTTCTTGCCCCCAATTCTCTTGCCTGAATA
This sequence comes from Candidatus Kuenenia sp., assembly GCA_043737515.1. Classification (GTDB taxonomy): domain Bacteria; phylum Planctomycetota; class Planctomycetia; order Planctomycetales; family Planctomycetaceae; genus SXXK01. Next base: position 2,077 of record JAYTAK010001340.1, read on the forward strand.
CTCACACTCCGTACGCTTGAAGTGAAGATTTGATACTGTTGGATTTCGGTTTTCGGCAGGATCGGGATTTGAAGGTTCGCAGTGATGCACGTTTTAAAGGGCTCCCAGGAGTTCGCGGCACTGTTGAACGGCACCTGCGAAACGGGGCTGCCATGTGCCGTCAACCGCGAGTTTCAGCAATACTTTCGCCGGGGCAATGCGGCCAGCGGTTTGCAGCAGTCGAGCATGTTCCAGCAGGATTTCCGGATTTGTGGATTCAAGTTCGAACGCCTGCGTCCACGCCATGTCCGCCAAATCAGTCTGCGTGTCGGTTCCAAGGCTGCGGGCCAGAGCGATCCAGGGAGCGGATTCACCCGAGTTTTCAGCCAACGGCGTCGTCAGATAATCCCAGGCGAGTTCCTTGCTGTTCAGCTTCGCCAGCAGACGAGACGCCGTCTGGCAGGCGACGGTGTCGTCTTCGTCAAGCGTGCGCCATTGGTCGGCGGCCTGAATGATTCGTGCCGCAAGGTCAGCGGGTGGAGCCAGTTCAAGCGTTGTCGATGCTGTGATCAGTTCTTCGTACTTTGCCAGGATCTCGGTGTAGTCACTGCGGACGGTCTGGATGTTGATTACGGTCGGCCGAGTTGCAAATTCCAACTGGATGGCGCGTTCAAGTCGCTCGGCTGCCAGTCGTTTGCGACCGGAGTCTTCGGCCAGCTTTGATGCGAATCGCCAGAGACCAGGGACCTGATCCGCCATGGGAAGTTCCATAACCTGATCGAGTAATTTGTCGGCTCGCGAGTCCTTCATACGTCGCAGTTGCTCGATCGCGTAGAGCGAAACGTCGGGACGCTCTTTGGCATCGAGCGACGCCAGCAGCAGCGTCATCATCTGATCGGCGATGTTTGTGTTGCCCAGTTCCCGCATCTGCACGGACATGGAATGCAGTGTCATCAGCATCTGAGCATTCACCAACTGCTTCGCGCTTTCCAGCAACAGTTCGTCGATCTGCTGCTGGCCGTTGTTGCTGATGCAGGCATGGTAGAGTTCCGTACCGATGGGCGGGACGAAGCCCTGTTCAAGATGTGCGAGCAACCAATCTTTGAACAGGCTGCGACCTTCTTCATGCTTGCCGGCGGCGAAAAGTGCCGTCATGCGTTCGCGGCGTACCAGCAGGCCGATTTGCGGATGCTGTTCAAATCGCTCGGCGGCTTTGGAGTAGGCCGCGAGGAACTCGGGCGTATTCAATCGCGGCCGCATGACGCTCATCAGGCTCCAGCCCATGTCCAGCGTGCGACACGAGGCGATGAATTCCAGCGTGCGATCCACTTCCTGCTGTACCTGAGCCTGAGTGAGATCTTTTGTGGCGGCGTCAGTCAGCCAGCGGACGTACAGATTGCGAGCCGTCGCCATCCGCTGCAGAAAGCTGCCTTCCGGTGCGTCGATTCGAAACTCATTCGCATGATCGCCATCTCGCAGCCAGTTCATGTATTGCCGCACAAACTGTTTCAGCGGCGAACCTTCTACCGACGGCCGCAGATCAAAACCCGGTGAGCCCGGCGGCGTCAGCCCCGGGGTACTTTGCGATTCGCCGTTCCCCGTCGCTGTCTCCGGCATCGCCGCCTGCACCAATGCGTGCGGAAACCGACTCAGCAACACATAAATCCCGTCGCGAGTATCGCCCTTATCGATGAATCGTTTCCGAGCAATCTCAACCATGCGCGCCCCGTTCTCGTTGGCCATATAAGCCAGCATCAGCGAAACGGCGTCGTCTTCTGACAAGTCTGCATCCTGTAGGCCGACCTGGCTCAGGTCGGCAATCTCCTTCGCCATAATCACCTCCGGAGTTCGCACGGGCATCGGCAGCACAACAAGGCCATTCAGATCCGGTGCGAGCTGCGGAACAGCAGCCGTCGATCGGTGTAGATTCAGCGACGACAGTTCTTTGCCATCGCGATCAGCGATTCTGACCGTGCCATCAGCGTCGTACGTGACTCGATGCAGGATCTTTCCTGATGCCTTTTCGACAATCTTTCGTTCCGCCAGTCGGCCATCGGGGGCGAAAACCAAGTGCAGTGTGAGCGGTACGGCGCTGGCCGCCGGTGTCTGATTGCTGCCTTCTGAATCTGAGATTTCAGATTTGAAATCGCTATTGCCTGCGATTGGTTCGCCTGATTCCGGCTCGCGACTCTTATCCTTACCGGCGGCTAGCGCCGTGCCGCTCACGGGCACAATCGCCACGGTCCGTTCATCCACGGCCACCACGTCGGCTCCGCGAGCCAGTTCATCGGCCGACGCCAACAGCCATGGCACGTTTGCGGTGAATTCACGGTGATGGAACCGACTGAACGGTCGCTTTGAAGCCAGGCCGATCTCACGGTAAACATGCCACAGTGTTGAGCCATCGCAGACGACGTGCTCACGCAGGCCCTCTGAGACCACTCGTTCCCAAACATGTCGGCCAGAACCATCGTAGTGAATCGTGATGCCCGCTTCACCATCGCGGCCCGGCAGCGTGATTGATTCCCAGCCGCGTGACCGTGATTTCTCAATCAACGCGCGGGCCGCATCATCCACGCGCCCGGCGGGCGGATTTGAAATTTGAAATTTGAAATTTGAAATGGCTGGCTGGCCATCACGGCTTTCCGCTCTCCGCTCTCCGCTTTCCTTTTCCACCACCGCCATCACATCGGCCGGTGATGTATTCAGACCGGGGGCATGAGAGATCAAATCGCCGAACAGAATCTCGTTGGGACCGAAGGCATGGGAAGAAGGCGGTTGAAACGTCGGCAACGTGACGAGTTCCGTACTTGCCCCGACGCTGTCGGCTGACCAACGATGCGAACGCAGAGAATTCTGACGCGTTAATCGGACTTCCTGCGGTTCAGGGCTCACAAGGCGCATTCCACCCGAAGTCAGAATGTCGGCCCGAAATCTGCGACGACTCTCTCTGCCAAGAAACTCGGTACTTCCCACGAATGAGCGAGTTCCCATTGGTGCAAACGGAAAATCCATATTCTGCAATTGCGGAAGTCCGAACCGATCCTGCAAGTTCATCACGTGAGCAGAATCCCACAGAATTTCAATCGGATCTTCAAAGTAAAAATTCTCGGCTCCTCGGGCAAAACGTCCCGGCGGGCTGCCACTAACAGGCTCGCCGAAAGTAGCGTTTTCGGACGTTACAAAGAGTCCGTTGGAGTTTCCTTGCAGGGTCACATCGTCCTGGGTCGAGCCGAATGGCACGGAATAAACGGTCGCGCGATCCGACCATTGACCACTCGCGAGGCGAGGAAGTGGCATCGTCAGAATGCGTCTGCGAGGATCTTGAGTCTGAAATGAAAGGCGATCCTCAAACGACCTGGTTATCGAACCTGCATCCTGAACATTGAAGTCGAAATTTACGCCAGTCTGTTCGTTCAACCGTTGCTCTGGCTCATTCCCCGATTTTTCCCACCAGTTAACCCCGGCCACACCAATGTCGCGGACATACCGACTCTCGTCTGAGTTCAGGTGGGGTTCATTGAATCGATTTCCAAACAGGACACTCTCATCGC
>JAYTAK010001341.1:0-5607 GCA_043737515.1 Candidatus Kuenenia sp.
GCAGTTTCTTCGACTTTCTGAAGTCCTCCATCGATGCGAAGCTCAACAAACAGCCCGCTCCATCGCTCCTGAACGGCTGATGCCGTGAACGGTTACGAAAGAACGAACCGGCGGAAAATAGCCATCCGTCGCGCAAGCCGGTCGAGCTGGCCGTGCTAGCGATGCAGTACTCGTCGCGAACCGGCGACAACGTGTTGGATCTGTTCGGTGGCTCCGGCAGCACACTGATGGCGGCCGAGCAGACCGATCGGCATGCGTTCCTGATGGAACTGGATCCGCCGTATTGTGATGTCATCGTCGAATGATGGGAGAAGTTCACCGGGCGGAACGCGGAATGCGTCTCTATTGCTCAGGGAGTGACGGTATGAGTCCGGAAGAATTCGGCAATCTGCGTCTTATCGATCTGACCTTGAGCAACTCCGAGAACAAGTTCGACGAGTTGCTCATCGTCAACTTCGATCGACTGGCCATTGAGTTCGAGAAAGACCAAGGCCGCTTCCAAACCAATTCGTTTGTTGCCGTCAATGAAGGGGTGGTTCTGAACAAGATGGAACAGGTAGGCAGCTGCCATTTGAAAGATGTCGGTATGCAGGAACTGTCCGCCAAAGGTTACCCCAGGCTGGGCGATGGCAGACTGCAGCAGATCGCTACTCCGCAATCCTTCACTGCCGCCATAGCTCTTGATTTGGCCAGCATGCAACTCAAGCACATCTTCCAATGTCAGAAATTCAGGCATGTCGTCCTACTCAGCAAGTTTTTGAAAGGCCTTCTTGTGACGAGCATTTACCTTTCTGCTCGCTTTCCGCAGTTTTTCCTTCTGACTGCCGCCTTCGGCGGCAGTAATCCGGATGGAGGTACCATCCGTGGTCAGCTCTACCGGGCACTCAGGATCAATCTTCAGAAGGTCGAGAATCGGCCGATCAACGACAAGTGCCCAGCTGTTGCCATGTTTGACGAAGTTCTTGAGCATCTTCAGGTCTCCAATGGTGTTGATACAATGGTGATATATTGTAGCAACAACAATCGCTCCTGTCAAAAGGAATCGACAATCGTACAGGAGCTGAGTGATACGCCGGGTGTCACTCAGGCGTTTCTGTCCTTTCGCCCTCCCCGAAAGGAACTCCCATCGTGACACTCTGAGTCTCGTCTATGTATTTTCGCCGTCGCAAAGAGTTCTCAAGCAGTGCTTTGTAAGATTTGGCAGTTCGGGGCTCAGGCCATACTATTCCCCGGCAAATACAGATCAACTCGTTTGCCCCCGGCACGCCTGCCAGTATGCTGGCCGGGACGTTGCGGGCAATTATGAGCGATCCGCAGGGCCACTTTGCCTGCCAGTGCTTTTCAGCACGCATTCTCGTGTGAATACGAACGGCAGGCATGGACTTTGAAGAACTGATCGACACGCTGTCGAAAGGGTCAGCCACTGCCGTCACGACGCTGGAAAGCAATGGCGCGGAGCTGAACGCACTGAAGGAATACCTTTATGTGCAGTACGCCTGGTCGATAATCATGACGTAGTTCTTGGTGTGCCACTGGCTCTGCCAGTGCTTTTGGGCGTTGTTTGGATTTTCGTCGATGAAAGTCCCTCACAGGAAGAAGATTCGACACTTCGAAAATACTCGGCATCTGCACGAGCTGACGTTCTCGTGTTACAGACGAATGCCATTGCTGACGAACGATCCCTGGCGTGGAATTCTGGCAGCTTCACTCAATACCGCGTGCCGAGAGGAATCTTTTGATCTGGTTGCCTTCGTGTTTATGCCCAAACACGTCCATCTGCTTGTGCTGCCACTGACGTCCGATTCGACTCTCAGTCGATTTCTTGCCCGGACGCAGCAGCCCACGTCAAAACAGATTCGTCAGTTGCTGGTAGAAAACAACTCACCTCTTCTCCAACAACTGACCGTCCAGGAGCGACCGGGAAAGTTCTGTTTTCGGTTCTGGCAGGAGGGACCGGGATTTGACCGCAATCTTTTCTCACCGGCGGCCATGGCCAGTTCCATTGACTACATTCACACGAATCCTGTGAAGAGGGGGCTGTGTCAGGCAGCCGTCGATTTCAAATGGTCGAGCGCCCGCTTCCATCTTAGAGACATCGTCGATCCCGATCTGCCGGTGTTGAGCAAGCCAGATCCCGAATGGCTTCACACAACGGGTGTGAGATTCGATTCTGCGTAGCACTGGCAGAGCCAGTGGCACACAATCACTGATCGGCAGGGTGACAATGGTAAAGTCAATTGAGTGCCACTGGCTCCGCCAGTGCTTTGGACCTTGTGTGGACTCCAGGTGATCAATGAAACTCAGCACGGTTGCACTGGCTGAGCCAGTGGCACAAAATCATGGCTTCCCCAACATTCGACCTGCCAGTGCCAGCCCGTCGCGAGAACAAAGCCACTCGTCATGCTGCACCATCACCATACGTCAACCCGAACATGGTGTCCGTCAGCCAGCGTCGGAATCCTTCGTTGTCGCTGAATTGTTTGAACAGCTCAGTATCGTCTCTCATCATGTCTACGATCACACGTCCGAGTGCTTTGTCGTGTTCAATGCGGGCGTTTTGTTTGTCGGAGTTCTTTTTCGCATTCTGGTAGGCCGCATCAGCAGCGACTCGCGGTGGGATTTCTTCAATGATCTTTTTGTAGATGCGATCGGCATCGGTCCATGGAATGTTGCCGAACTGATTGTTGAACGAATTCAAAATACTCGACAGCTTCTCCAACTGAGGCTCTGACTTGTGCCCTCCGCCAGTTGCTGGAACCGGCTCAATTTCAGCATCCTGATCCGGCAACAGAATTTGCATCGCGGCGTTCTTTTCGACGCGATAGCTGTCCATGTCGATGGATTCCAGAATTCCCTTCGATAGATCTTCTTCCTTTGGTGCTGGCAGCTTCGCCACAAGGAAATTCAGGAAGATTGATAACCGCTCCCAATCGGCATCAGAGTACGGCAGGATGGAAGCCAGGAAGTCATAGGTCCGGCAAAACGCCTTGGCCTTGCCTTTGAAATCAACTTGGCTGTCTTCGTCGAGTTCGTCGGCGTATTTGGCCGCACAGGCATCAAGAATCGGATCCAGCTTGTCCCTGTCAGCTCCGCTCAGATAACTTGTGACCAATTCCGTGATCTGCTCGGGGCTGTAGACCTGATAACCATCCAAAGTGGCTTTCAGATCGTGCAGCTTGTTTGGATCCGTTTCCTTGCTGAGAATCGTCGTACGATAGTAGTCAGAAAACGCCTTCTGAATAGTTTCCGTGTCATTCATGAAGTCCAGGACGAACACGTCGTGCTTTTGCGGATGAGCCCGGTTCAGTCGCGACAACGTCTGAACGGCCTTAATTCCCGACAGCGGCTTATCGACGTACATCGTATGCAATAGGGGCTCGTCGTAACCCGTCTGGAACTTGTCTGCACAGATCAGAAACCGGTACGGATCTTCCTGAATGTTGTCAGCGATACGGTTACTGGGAAAACCATTTAGTGACGCTTCGGTGACTTTCTGGCCTTTGTACTCGTGCTCACCAGAAAAAGCCACGATGGCCTTGTACGGGCTTTTGGAGTCCTTCAGGTAGTCACTCATCGCGAAGAAATACTGGATTGCTCGCTCCACTCCGCTCGTCACAACCATGGCCCGGGCCTGCCCGCCAATCTTTTGCAGGCCGATGACCTGCTCCTGAAAATGGTCCACCATGATCTCGGCCTTGATGCCAATCGCGTGATCATGGCTCTCGACATACTTACGGAGCTTCTTCGTCGCTTTCTTTGTATCGAACTCTGGATCAATATCGATGGCTTTGACCAGTTTGCAATAGCTTTCAATCGGCGTGTAGCTTTTCAGCACATCCAGGATGAATCCTTCCTGCGTCGCCTGTTTCATCGTATAGGAATGGAACGCCCGGTATTTTGTTTCTCCGCCTTCCTGAAATGGAACACCGAAGATCTGAAGTGTTTTGTTCTTCGGAGTGGCCGTAAACGCGAAGTAGCTGGCGTTGGGAAGCATCTTCTTTGCTTCCATGACACGATTGATCTTATCTTCAATGCTCTCGTCGTCGTCGTCCTCACCGGATTCGGACAATGCGACGTTCAATGCCGCAGCAGCTTTGCCGCTCTGGCTTGAATGAGCCTCGTCAATGATGATCGCGAACCGTCGATGCCGATGTTCGCTCCCGATTTCGTCCAGAATCCAGGGGAATTTCTGCACAGTAGAGATGATGATCTTCTTGCCTTCAGCGATGAATCGTCGCAGGTCCCCGGAATGCTCGGCGTGGCCGACTGTGGCTCCGACCTGTGCAAACTGCTTGATCGTGTCCCGTATTTGCTGATCAAGGATTCGGCGGTCTGTAATGATAATGATGGAATCAACCACATCCTTGTCGTCCTTCTTCAGACCAATGAGCTGATGTGCCAGCCATGCGATCGAATTTGACTTGCCACTGCCGGCCGAATGCTGAATCAGGTAGCGACATCCGGCCCCATTGTCTCGAACATTCGCGAGCAGCTTTCGTACGACATCGAGCTGATGGTAGCGGGGGAAAATCTGAACCGCCTTCTTCTTGCCGGTCTTCAGATCTTTCGTCACAACAACCTGAGCATAGTTCTCCAGAATATCCGTGAGACCAGCAGGCGTCAGAACTCGTTTCCAAAGGTAATCAGTTTTCAGTCCATCTGGATTCGGCGGATTACCTGCCCCATCGTTGTACCCCAGATTGAATGGCAGGAACCACGACGCTTTGCCTTTGAGATGCGTACAGAAGCGAACCTCGTGGTCGTCCACTGCAAAGTGGACAACGCAGCGTCCGAATGCAAACAGCAGCTCGCGTGGGTCCCGATCCTTTTCATATTGCCCGACCGCATCTTCCACCGTCTATTTTTTCAGGCTGTTCTTCAACTCAAACGTTGCCACCGGCAAGCCGTTGATGAACAACACCAGGTCGAGAGAGAGTTGTGTCTCATCGCGGCTGTACCGAAGCTGACGAGTCACGCTGAACCGATTTGAGGCAAATCGTTTTTCGGCAACTTTGTTGCCCGGAGTTGGGGTACCGAAAAACAGATCGAAGATGAGCGGACCATGTTTGATGCCGTTTCGGATGACATCAATCACACCACGCCTGGTAATCTCCCCTTGCAATCGAGCCAGGAGTTTTCGGCGTGACACTCCGGAGGCATCATTTTCACTTCCCAATCCAAGTTTCGCGAACTCTTCCGGCTGGGTCGCATTGAGGAACGAGAAAAGCTGCTCAGTATCGACGGCGTATTCTCGATCGTACGACGCTGGCCGTCCTGCCATCCAGCCTGTGCCGCCAGCCAGAGCCAGATCTTCGCTCAGGACATCACTGCCACCAACCGACAAGCCATCCGTCCCCGTCATATGCCGCATGATCAGGGTTTCGAGACCTTTTTCGGTGGTGTCGGATTTCATACCGTTGCCCCTGGTGTAAAGTCTGGGAGCCAACCGCCCTTCGCAAGAGCCTGAAGCGCGATGTGAATTTGGCGACGAGAGAATCCCTTCTTTCGGTCATTCCACGCATACGTCTGGGCGATCACATCGTCGCTGTCTTTTGCTTTTTCCTGCTCGACCACCCAATGGACAGTCGCCAGCAATTCCAGCCCAAA
>JAYTAK010001342.1:0-5606 GCA_043737515.1 Candidatus Kuenenia sp.
CACTAATCGACGCTGATCTGCGCTAATCCACGGCAATCGTACCATCAGTGAAGATCAGCGTCGATTAGTGTTCCCCGTTCCTGCGTGCCGGGATTTGCACGCCGTGCGAAGATTTTGAACGTTAGTAGTACAAAGAAGGAAAAACACGATCCATGCAATGAGTGATTCTTTGTGTCTTTTGTGCCTTTTCGTGGCTAGAAAACAACGCCTCCTGTCGGGCTGTCAGACTCCAGAATGGTGAAATTGCATGTACGTACAACGGAAGTTTAATAATGGAACCCAAGTGGCATTCTCGCTCTTTATTGCAGTGCAGATTCCCAACAACTAAGTGGGCCATTGAATAAAGTAGGGGGTGTGAAGCGAAGCGAAACACACCAAATGGAGTTTTTCACGATACCAATCGCTGCGAGAATCGGATGAAATCTGTCGTCCCTTCATTGCTGCTCCTGCTGCTGGCTTCGCTGCGAGCCAATGCGGACGAACCAATTCTTTTTAACCGCGACGTGCGGCCCATTCTGTCGGAACACTGCTGGCAGTGTCACGGGTTCGATGAACACGCCCGAAAATCCGGCCTGCGGCTGGATGTCCGCGAGAATGCCATTGCTCCAGCCGAGTCCGGTGCTGTCGCCATTGTGCCGCACGATACAGATGGCAGCGAACTCATCAAACGCATCGCAAGTGTCGATCCGGATACGCAGATGCCGCCGGCGTCTTTCAACAAACCGCTCTCGACAACGCACATTGAGACGCTGCGTCAGTGGATTGCCGAAGGTGCGATCTATCAACGACACTGGTCTTTCGAACCCATCACCAAATCGGTTGTACCCGCAGTGGATGACGTGCCTGCGACGGGAGTTGATGCGAATCCCATTGATGCGTTTGTGGCAGCCACGCTCCGACAACACGGACTGACGTTCGCTCCCGAAGCGTCGCGCGAGCTGTTATTGCGTCGAGTCAGTCTGGATCTGACCGGGTTGCCACCGACACTTGAAGATCTGGACCGTACCAGCGAAACGTATGAACAGGCCGTGGATCGGCTGCTGGCGTCAGATCATTTCGGCGAACATCTCGCTGTCGATTGGCTCGACACCGCTCGTTACGCGGACACCAACGGATATTTTGGCGACAAGCCGCGCCAAATGTGGCTGTGGCGAAACTGGGTGATCGATGCGTTCAACAGCAACATGCCGTTCGATCAGTTTACGATCGAGCAGCTTGCCGGAGACATGTTCCCAAATCCCACAACGGCGCAGCGGATCGCGACGGGATTCAATCGCAATCATATCGCGAACAATGAAACCGGAATCATCGACGAAGAATATCGAACGGAATACGTGATCGATCGAGTCGATACGACGCTCACCACCTGGATGGGACTCACCGTCGCGTGCGCTCAGTGCCATGATCACAAATACGATCCGATCACGCAGGTCGAGTTCTATCAGTTGTTTGCGTTTTTCAACAACGTGCCGGAAACGGGACTCATTGTCGCAGACAATCCACCGCCGCTGATCACCGTGTCGACTCCTGAACAGGACCAGCAACTGGCCGCACTGACTGCCGCAGCGACAGAAGCCGCAAACGCATTCGCACCGTTACGTTCTGCCCTCGACACACAAATTGCAGCCTGGGAACCAGACGCGCTGGTCTCGTTACCGTATCCTCCGGAAGAATCCCTGGTGCTGCACGAGGCACTTGACGGCCAGCTTTCCGAGGCCACACAGCACATCGGCACGAAGTTGACGTTTCAGGCGGGCATCAGAAACCAAGCAGCGAGTTTTGACGCCACTCAGCACGCCGAACGATCTCTGCCGGGTTTCAATGCCGATGCCCCATGGAGCCTCGGGGTTTGGATTCTGCCGAACGGTTCACTGAGTTGTCCGCTGTCAAAGATCGCACCCGATGGAAATCGCCAGGGTTTTGAGATCCTGTGGCAAAAGGGCCGCATCGGTGTCAATCTTGTCGAACGCTGGGGCGTCAGTGCAATTGAAGTCGTGACGCGCGAACCAATGACATCCGGGCAATGGCATCATCTGACTGTGAGTTACGACGGTTCACGGACTGCTGCTGGTTTGCGAGTCCTGATCGATGGCACGCCCGCAGTGCTGGACATCCATCGCGATTCGCTCGCGGGCAGTTTCGACACAAAAGAAAATCTGCGAATCGGACGGCGGGACTCCGGTCTGGGCTACTACGGCCTGATGGATGAACTGCGAATCGTCCAGCGTTGCCTGACGGATCTGGAAGTTGTTCAATGGTTTCACTTCGAACAGATCCGCGGCATCATCGAGAAGAAAGCCGACATCCGTAGCGGTCGAGATACCGACACGCTGCTGGACTATTACATCGATCGCCACGCCGAGCCGACCGTGAAGGAAGCCCGAGCGCTGGCGAAGACAACTCAACGCGCCGAACAGTTGTTTCGTGTCTCGCTGCCGACCACGCTGGTGATGGAAGAACTTCCGCAGCCGCGCACCACCCACGTTCTGCAGCGAGGACAATACGACCAGCCTGGCGCGGCCGTGGAACCGGGCATTCCGGCGATGTTTACAAACTGGCCCAACGATACGCCGCGGAACCGGTTGGGATTCGCCCGCTGGCTGGTTTCGCATGACAACCCGCTGACTGCCCGCGTCGCTGTCAATCGATTCTGGAAGCAGTGCTTTGGCGAAGGTCTCGTGCGGACGACGAATGATCTGGGGACGCAGGGAGCACCGCCCACGCATCCGGAATTGCTCGACTGGCTCGCCGCAGAATTTCGGGACAGCGGCTGGAACATCAAAGCGCTGCTGAAGCGGATTGTCATGTCGCGAACATATCGGCAGGATTCGCGATTCCGTGACGACCCGGCGACAGACGCAGACCTGCAGAATCGATGGCTCGCCCGCGGTCCCCGATTTCGCATGTCGGCCGAAATGATTCGTGACCATGCATTGGCAGTGTCCGGGCTGCTGCGTCCGCAGATCGGCGGACCGAGTGTGAAGCCATACCAGCCGCCAGGACTGTGGGAAGAAGTTTCGTACAACGCCGAAGACACATACGTCCAGGACTCCGGAGATGGTCTATGGCGACGGAGTCTCTACACCTATATCAAGCGTCAGGCACCGCCGCCGTCACTGCTGGCATTCGACGGCCCGACGCGGGAAAAATGCACCGTGCAGCGACCACGCACGAATACACCGTTGCAGTCGTTGATCCTGCTGAACGATCCGACATACGTCGAAGCCGCCCGTGTGCTGGCCACACGGATTCTGCAAACTAACTCGGACGACAGCACAAGGCTGACACTGTTGGTGCGTCGAGTGCTCAGCCGACTTCCCGACGACCACGAATTGAGCCTCCTGCGCGATCTGCTGCAACGTCAACGCGAACATTTCTTGAAAGTACCTGCGGATGCGAGGACGCTGGTTTCAGTGGGCGAATGGGAACTCAACGAGTCCCTTGATCCCATTGAGCTGGCAGCCATGACCGTGGTCGCGCACACTTTGCTGAATCTTGATGAGGCCATGACACGACGATGATCGCGGGACTAAGAACCCCTAACAAAACCTGCGTGAGCCGCGACGTTTGTGGTTGCGATTCAGGCAAGAAGAGAGGAAGAGACGGGCCACCCCGTCGATGACGAACGACGCAGCCTGAAACGCAACCGCAAGCGTCCCGGAGGGTTGCGTCGATAGCAGCCGATCTGCGGCGTCATCACTCCTCGGCGAAATTTGTCGCCTCGTCGTTCTTCCTTGCAGCTCGACTACTCTCGACACAACGCGGCCACGGAGGTTTTGTTAGTGGTTCTTAATCGCCGACACTTTCTGAATCAATCGGGACTGAGTCTCGGAAGCGTGGCACTCGCGTCGCTGTTCGACGAGGCGCGCGGAAGTGATCGTGTTCCCCATTTTCCAGCGCAGGCGAAGCGCATCATTTATTTGTTTATGCATGGTGGACCTTCGCAGTTGGATCTTTTTGATCATAAACCGGGGCTGCGACATCGTCACGGTGAAGAGCTGCCGGAATCCGTCCGCGGCAATCAGCGTTTGACCGGCATGACGAGCGGGCAGAAGTCATTCCCGGTGACAGCGTCGCTGTTTCCGTTCGCGCAGCATGGGGAAAGTGGCGCGTGGATGAGTTCACTGTTGCCGGAAACAGCGAAGATTGTGGACGATTTGTGCATTGTCCATTCGATGCATACGGAAGCCATCAATCACGATCCGGCCGTGACGCTGTTGCAAACCGGCCATCAGCAGCCGGGCCGTCCCAGCTTCGGCGCATGGGCCAGTTACGGGCTGGGCAGTGAAAACAGTAACCTGCCGGCATTTGTTGTGCTGCTTTCCCGAGGCAGTGCCGCGCGGCCTGCCGACCCGCTGTATGCGAGGTTGTGGGGTTCGGGATTTCTGCCGTCAGATCATCAGGGTGTCGCGTTTCGAACTGGCGGCGATCCGGTGCTATATCTGACGAACGCGCCGGGGATCGATCTCGCCACGCGGCGGGATCAACTGGATGTCCTCGCAGCGTTGAATTCGAGGCAGGCTGCTACCCAACGTGATCCGGAAATCGATACGCGGATTTCGCAGTATGAAATGGCTTTTCGGATGCAGAGTTCCGTCCCCGATCTGATCGATCTGCATGATGAAAGTGATTCCACGATCGAAGCGTACGGCCCCGAAGCGCGGGAACCGGGCACGTTCGCACGCCATTGTCTGCTGGCTCGGCGCATGGCGGAACGCGGTGTGCGATTTATCCAGCTCTATCATCGCGGCTGGGATCAGCATTACAACCTGCCGAGCGACCTGCGACTTCAGAGCCGCGACGTCGATCGACCTGCGGCGGCGTTGATTCGCGATCTCAAACAACGCGGCCTGCTGGACGAAACGCTGGTGGTGTGGGGCGGAGAATTCGGTCGCACAACGTACAGTCAGGGAACACCGGAACCGACGAATTACGGACGCGACCATCACGGCCGATGCTTTACGATGTGGCTTGCCGGAGGAGGCATTCGACCGGGCATCGTCCACGGTCAGACCGACGATTTTTGTTACAACGTCGTGCGTGACCCCGTCCACGTTCACGACCTGAACGCCACGCTGTTGCACCAGTTGGGTCTCGACCATACGCGGCTGACTTATCGCTCCCAGGGCCGCGACTTCCGTCTGACGGACGTGCATGGACAGGTTGTGGATGCGATTGTGCAGAGATGAGACCATGGCACACGTACAAGTTGTCACGGCAGATTGACGCTCAGATGGAAGAGGTTTTTGCACAGCACGGATTGAAGGATTTGACCAATTGACAAAGCAGAGCGGCGCCCGACAATCAGTGTCACTCCGTGAACAGGACTCACCAACCCGCACATCGAGACCAAATAAAGAGAAAGAGACCTGACGCTTTTTTGCTTTCCCCTTTTTTGCTTTCCAAAGAAAGAGACCTGACCCCTCTTTGCGTGACCCCTTTTTGCGTCCCTCCTTTTTGCGTCCCTCCTTTTTGCGTCCTTTTTTGCGTCCTTTTTGCGTCTCCCAGGTCATTGGAAAGTAAGCGCACTGTGAACCGCATCTTGCAAGGGTCTTTATTCTGAGGGGATTTGTTTCCCTTCAAAATGGAGATCAGTGCAATGGCGA
>JAYTAK010001343.1:0-2434 GCA_043737515.1 Candidatus Kuenenia sp.
CGATGAGTTCCGTGGTTATCGCAAAAGGCCTGATCATCGTGAGTGACATCGACGGACTTGTCCATTGTTTCGACGCGAAGACGGGGCAGCGGCATTGGAGGTACGACATGTTCGCGGAGACCTGGGCCTCGCCGCTGATCGTCGACGACAAGATCTACATTGCTGACGGAGATGGAGACGTGGCGATCTTTGGCCTTTCGGCCGACCCCGACGTCGCCATGCGGAAGTTGAACGGCGAAACCCAGCCGCTGCATGAGATCGTAATGGATACATTTATTTCCTCGTCGCCCGTCTTCGCGAACGGTGTCCTGTATCTCGCCACGCGCTCGACGTTGTTCGCCATCGCCGCCGATACGGATGAACCCGATCCGGAACAGACGGGCGGCTACTGGCCGCAATGGCGCGGACCAAATCGGGACAACGTCTCGCCGGAAACGGGACTGCTCAAGGAATGGCCGGAAGCCGGGCCGCCATTGATGTGGCGTGTCGATGGAATCGGCGAAGGGATCGCGTCGGTGTCGATCGCCGGCGGGAGGATCTACACGCCGGGATATTTTGAAGATGGCGAATTTCTGACGGCACTCGACCAGCGCACGGGACAGCGCGTATGGGCGACTCGCATCGGACCTCGCGTCAATGAGAACCCCCTGATGCGCTGGTTGAGTCAACGCTCGCCCACACTCGATGAGGATCGGCTCTTTGCGATCACGACCGGAGGCCGGTTGGTCTGTTTGCAGACCCGCGATGGTCATGAACTGTGGAGCAGGAATTACCCGGACGACTTCGCCTCGCCGCAACCTATCTGGGGCTTTTGCGACTATCCGTTCGTCGATGGCGACAAATTGATTTGTACTCCCGGCGGTCCGCAGGCGTCAGTCGTGGCGCTCGACAAGCAAACGGGCAATGAACTGTGGCGGAGCCTGGTGCCGAACGGTGGGCGAGCCGCATACGCGGCCTTAGTGGTCGCCGAAGTGGGCGGCGTTCGGCAGTACATCGCGTTTCTCGAAGATACGTTGGTCGGCCTGCGGGCGTCCGATGGGCGGTTGCTTTGGAGCTACGGAGGGATTTCCAATCGCACAGCCAACTCCCACACTCCCATCGTGCGAGGCGATCACGTTCTAGCGGGAAACGGGTACGGCACGGGCCTCGCCCTGCTGAAGCTCAATGTCCAGGGTGAAAATGTCGCGGTGCAGGAACAGTACTTTCAGAAGCATAGCCTGAACGCCTTTCAGGACAGCTCATTAGTCGTGGGCGATCATCTCTACGCGGATACAGGCAGCCTCCTGATGTGTCTCGACTGGAAAAGCGGCGAAAGGGTCTGGAGGGCGCGGAACGGAAGAGTGGCAATTGTTTGTGCCGAGGATCGTCTATACCTGCGAAATAGCGACGGGCA
This sequence comes from Candidatus Kuenenia sp., assembly GCA_043737515.1. Taxonomy (GTDB): domain Bacteria; phylum Planctomycetota; class Planctomycetia; order Planctomycetales; family Planctomycetaceae; genus SXXK01. Next base: position 1,394 of record JAYTAK010001343.1, read on the forward strand.
AGTGACGTTGGCAGACGCTTCGGCCAGGGAGTATGTCGAGCGGGGCAGCTTTCGGATTCCAGACGCCGTCAGAGCGTCCGGCGCGACCTCCCCTGTCATTGCCGGTGGACGAATTTACCTGCGCGACGAAAACAAGCTGCTGTGCTACGACATTCGCGAAGACTCGTTGAAGCAACCGCCAGCGGCACCGCAAATGGTCGTGTTGAATGCGCCCGCCGCCGCAACTGCCAACGAAGCTCGCGAACGAACCCTGCGTTCGGTCTTTGTGCCTACGCCACAGGACATCGTCGAGAAGATGCTGGAACTGGCGGCGGTGAAAAAGACCGACGTGGTCTACGATCTGGGCAGCGGTGACGGTCGCATCGTGATTACAGCCGCACAGAAGTTCGGCTGCCGGGCGATCGGTTATGAACTCGACAAGGAACTGGTCGATTCGTCGCGTACCAAAGCGGATGCGGCGGGCGTGAAGTCCCTCGTCACCTTTGAACGTAAAGACCTCTTCACAGCTGAACTCCGCGACGCCGATGTGATCGCCGTATTCCTGCTTCCTCAGCAACTGGAAAAACTGGTTCCGCAACTGGAAAAGATGAAGCCGGGATCACGGTTGGTCTCACACCAGTTTGAGATTCCCGGCTTTCCCGCGGATCAGGTAGTGAAAGCCGAGTCCTCGGAGGACGGTGCCCAACACACGCTTTACCTGTGGACCTTGCCCCTGAAGAAAGAGAACAAGTGACGATTCCTCCGGCGAGACCAGGTTGTGGTCAGCGGCGAACCACGTCGTCGAAATTTATCGAAATAAAGCGCGCTCTCTCCAACGGTCGATAGCGTCTTGATCCATAGAGGCTGTTATCATGCAGAAAGAGTTCATTCCGACCATTGTTGGCAAGCCAACCATGAACGAACCACGTGTGGATCAGGAGCAGTGTCTGGACCGGCATCGGTCGTATCTGACGTTGCTGGTTCGCTCCCATCTGAATCGACGCCATTCCGCGAGACTCGATGCGTCCGATATCGTTCAGCAAACACTGCTGGATGCGTTTT
>JAYTAK010001344.1:0-12913 GCA_043737515.1 Candidatus Kuenenia sp.
TTCGCCACTGCGGAGCTTGCCTCCGTAGGGCGCTGATCAATGGAATCACGGCTCCATGCGGGCAAGCCGCAATGGTGGCCAGGTGCCGATTCCGGGTGAAGGCTGGTGATGGCTGGTGATGATCCGCGCTCGACGGAGGCAAGCTCCGCCGGGGCGTCAATTGGGTTGCGGGCGAAGCCCGCGCCAAGAATAAAGCAACAGACGCATGAGCGTCCGGTTCACTGGATCCCCTGTAGGCCGAAACAATATCGCCTCTGCTGCCAGAACAGCGCAAACCGGATCTTCCCCATTGGACAGTCTCCATCGTTGCAGCGTTTTCCGTGGCGATAGGAGTTCCGGCGCGACGCCGGTTTGCTCGGTCCGGCCTACAATCTGAGTCCCCCGAGAACCGTGGGCGATCGCCCTGCGGCTGATGGTGCTAGACTTCCACACTCAGCCGAATCGTCGTCTCAAACAAGTGCCCGCCCAGCAAGCATCCAGCGGCGAGGTCGCGTGTTACTCCGTGCAAACCAACTGGCAAGCGAGCGACTTCTCCATGTACCGCGGACCACGAGTGTTATTGGCCGGAACGGTAATCAGGAAAAGCACATGATCATCATACCATCACAATTGACTTCATTCTTCGAGTAAAGTGGCTCTGAGTTCAAGCTGGTAGTCGGAATTCATGTTCAGCACAGCGATGGTTGCGCGGCCGATGGCTGTTGTGCCGACAATGTATGCACCAACAAGCTGAAAGTGATCGGCCCAGACATCACGTCGAGGGTCAAAAAGCGCGAAGATGCCGGTCGATTGCGGATCACGTCCCGCGATGTTGCTGGACTTCGAAAGATTGCAGTCAATGCACGCCAGAGCAAGATTCTCGATGTCGTCAGTCCCACCATGTTTTCGAGGATTGACGTGTTCGATTTGCAGCGTCGCAAGTGGCGAATGATCCTGATGCAGTCGGCAATATTCACAGCGATCACCAGCTCGTTCCCGCACCAGCCGTCTTGTGGCAGCGTCGATCATGACACGGAATTGCTCAGCAGCTTGCGAGCTTTCGCCTGAAAGATCGCGACAAACTTGTTCGCGTGGACGTAACCTTCATACTCGGCCCGCTCTTCTGCCGTGAGTTCGCCTTCATTCGCACGTTCAGCAAGTTGGTCGATTCTTTGCCGCAATTCGGCATCGCCACGGAATTCAACGATTTCCCGTGCCTGATCCACCGTAATGAACTGCAAAATTGGATCGGTTCCGCGATTGAAAGCCGTGCTGTCGATGGTTGTCATGGTTGAATTGTACCACTGGATCAACGACAGCAACAGGCTTACCGCCGCTCTACTCCAGTGCTTGCTGCTGCTCAGGTGTCAGATAGATGGCCATGGCTGAATTGTGACCCATTGTTGAAGATGGCGGCGATTGCTGGTGACCACAGTGGCCTGAACCTCGATCGCCTGAGCCGCGATCAAAGCATCCGCGTCAAGAGCGGAAGGGCCGGCAGTCGGACGTCCTCGTTGTCTTGCATCCGCCCACAACTCTGCAGCACGTCTCCACATGGATGTTGAGACCGGCAGATATGTGAACATTTCTGCAAGCTGATCAAGACGTGCGAGTCGAGTGGGCGGCAGTTTTCCCGACTGCACAAGCCGTGTTAATTCGCGGCGGACTTCGAAATCTGCCACCTCGGACACATAGATCTTGGCTCTGGCCGACGCCTGCTCCGCCAGCCAGTCGCGAATCGGAGTCCACTGAGCCGGTCGATCATGAGCCAGTAGTCCAAGTGGTCCTGAATCGAGGAGAATACTGGTAGGCATTGGAAGTGGTGGGCAGTTCGCTATGGGGTGAAATCACGTCAGGTCTGGTGTCTGAAATTCCAGTCCGCGATTCGCTTCGAGGGCGAGATGGAATTCTTCAGCCACCTCCGGCGACACCTGACTGTCTTCCTGCGTCCACTGCTCAAAAGTCGTCCGAATCTTCTGCACTCGAGCGGCCAATTCCGAATCCATCCCACCAACTTCTGTGGACGGAACCTGCAACGGTTCGACACGCACGGTTTGTCCTTCAATGAGCGAAGCATCCGCATCAAGGACAACGAGTCCGTTACGGACATGTCCAATGTATGAAGGACTTGGCGAAAGTGTTTCAGAAGGATTCATGACGTGAGTATACCACAGTCGCCGCCCCTTTACTGGTCGAATTCTGCGACAATTCTGTCCGAATGCTTTGCTCACGCCGCGAATCCAGCGGTTCGGTCGCATTGTCGATCTCGAAGACGAGATTGAACGTCCGCCCCGCGTAGCCAAGCTGAAAGTGAAAATCCGGCTGCTGCCGATACTCGCTGATCGCCAGAGTCAATCGACCATTCCCGACTGCTCGCTGCACTTTGACTCCCCTCTCATGACAGGCCGCAAGCGTATGAACAATCGCATCCGCCGTGGCCATCGCATGACGGAAACGGGACGGAGCAATCTCCTGCAAACTTGTTCGCGGCGGAACTTCTGTTGATTCGAGAGACGCGGCTCGATGGCCAGTCCAGCGCTTACATCCCAGATCCCGCTGCATCATTCAGTTTCGTGATGCCGGCGAGTTGCTGGTCGATGGAGCGTTGCGTCAGTTTCTGGAAGTCGCCGTCCATCAGGGAATCAGACAGGGCTCCGGGGCGGCCGTCCTGGACTCGGTCCAGTTCACCAGCCAGACGCTGCATCCACTCGGGCGGCTCTATTCCGGAGCCGATCCGCTGGCCCATGAAGTCGGCGATTTCCGTTCTGAGCGAAGCAAAGTTGGTTTCGACTTCCGCCTGAGTCAGTCCGGGCGTTCCTGGGCACGACCGCGATACCAGGGCGGCCATGCGATTCTGGGCCAGTGCTCCGAGGATGCGTTCGCCCACATGATCATGCAGTGCCGGTAACCTCACGCCGTATTCGGATTCCAGTTGTTCCAGTTCTTCCACAAACGAATTGGCGATGCCGCGTGATTCGTCATCGACGAATTCTTCCACACCAACGGCAAGTTCCAGATCGCCGCTGCGAACCATCGATTCGTGAGCCACTTGCCACGGGATGGTGTTCCATTCGAATCGATCGTACAGCGCCTCCAGACGCAGAAAGTCGAGCAGACAGTAAAGCCGATTGCCGTAGTCCGAGTGGGTCGTTGTCGTGTTATATTCCAGAAAGCGATCGAAATTATCGACGACACATTCGTACACGAACTCAGCCATTTCAGCCGCGTCCTCGCGATCCATCTCGCCGGATTCAAAATCTTCGAGCAGAGGTACGGTCTGAGTCAAAGCGACTGTCTCCTGCAATTCATCAAACATCGATTCTGCACCGTGATGCAGGATGGCTCGTGCATTCCCCAGCGTCAGCATCCGCGTGTGAAACAGGTCATCGCCGTACTTTTCAATGAACTCCTTTACCTCGACCGCAAATTCATCATCATGCAGATCCTCAACAATCGACAGCCGCATGGAACCACTGTGTCGTGTCCACAGGTCGGAATAGGAATCCAGCAGCTTCTGAATACGCTTCAGCAAAGTCTGCACGCGGCGCGGGGCTTCTGTTTTCCAGCGACCGGCCGATTGCAGAATACACTCCACAGAACTGCTGAGGCCGATTCGAAACAGCCGATCAAATTCTGTCACGGCCTGTCCTGAAGGTCGCAGCGTACGTTCCATCTGCAGCGCAGTCTGCAACAGTTCAAACGTCTCTTCCAGCATTCCCAGTCGCGGCAGTTGACTGAGCAGCACGCGGATCACCGACTGCAGCATTCGGGCTTTCAGAATGGCGGCAGGCTGACCACCGTTTTCGAACGGCACGTACAACAGCGGACGGCGTTTGAGTTCCTTGCACAGTGCCGGGAAACATTTCTGTGCCGCAGTCACATCCTGCGCAAACACGGCGGTAAACATGCGGGACAACTGACGATCCAGCGACGAATCCTTGTCACTGCCGCCAGCGGGTTCTTCGGCGATGATGGCACCAATCAGGCGTTCCGCCATGAGAAACTCAACCGTGGTGGAGAGCGCATTCTGCATCAGCAGCAAACGGCACTGCATCTGAATATCATATTCGATATTGCCTTCCAGGCCTGAACCATGCACGGCAATCTCGTAGTCACGCACTTCGCGGACAAGTTCGCTGAGTCCGTGCAGTCTCCCGCGAATCGACGCCAGCCATTCGCGCAGATGTCCTTTCTGGTCGTTGCGCGCGGCATCGGTCGTCGTGGGGGACGCGGTGGCCGCTGCAGAGCGCGAGACCCACACTGCGGCGATACCCCACAGCGATCCGACCGTATGCAGAAACTTCAGACGCGGTTCAATCTGACGGTAGAGGATTTCAAATTCGGTTGTGCCGGGTCCCGCACCGCTGTCCATGGTGTCGGATGCGTTGCCGTCGTCTGTGGAATCATTGTACGTGACATTTTCCCACGCCGCTTCGAACAGATTGTCTTCGGATTCATCGGCATCGAACAGATGTTCCAGGTCCAGATCATCGCGTTCGTCTTTGCCGCCTTTGCGCTTTTTCTTGTGGAGTTCAGCGAATTCACCCAGACTCGGAATCTCCCAGCAGACTCCGGCATTGGCTTCCATGAACGCAAACAGCCGTCGCAGGTTGTTCCAGCGCACGTCGGGTTCCGGCTGATCGCAAATACACTGCAACAGGCGATGCAGCAGGCGATGAATGGAGTGAGGGCCGTTCTCCAGCGGGACAGTTTCAGCGCGGCTGAGCCACTGCATGAGCAGTCCCATCGCGGCCACATGATCCTTGCGATCCAGCAGCGCCGTGACGACCTGAGCGAAGCTGCTGGTGGCATCGAAGTCTTCAACATGCTGCCGCCAGAAGGAAAGATCGCCTGCCGATTCGCCCGCCGTGCGCCATTCGGCAAGCACGCGCGCCACCTGCGTCGCTGCTTCGACGGACTTCATGCCTTCGACGTGCGTCAGATCATTGACGGTTGTGGTGGCGTAGCGATCCCATCGCTCGGCAAGATCCTGGAAATTTTTCAGCACCGAATCATGCAGGTCTTTTTTTCCGGATGCCGCAGCTTCACTCATCGCCAGCGTGCAGGCATCGAAAATCTGACCCATGATGTCCAGCAGCACTTCCACGCGGGAATCCGGGATCGAATCTTCGCGGGTAAAGAACAGCGGAAACAATCCCTGAAACCCCAGGATATTCCACGGGTCCACCAGACCGCCACATTCGATACCTCGATGCAGCAGATCCATGACCTCGGTGAGCATCCGCTGAGATGTCTCCAGTTCGCCGTTGCGGACAAGCCGCGGCACCATCACCAGGCGTGACTGAATCTCAGATTCAAACCGAGCGCTCAGACACGGGATGACGGATGCCTCTTCACAACTGGCTTCCTCAAACCCCATCCGCGCGAACATCCACGACAGGTGACGATGCTGCACCTGATCCGCACCATACTTGGAAAGGTACATGTTGAGTTCATGCCGCACATGGCCGAACGGCTGACGTGATTCATTGGCCAGTCGTTTCAGCCGCTTCGCTCGTTCGCCTTTCGCTGTATCCAGCAGTCGCTGATAAAAGTTGTCGCGTTGACGCGCGACAATCGGCAGCAGCGAGGTCAGCGAGACACTGGAATCATACGTCTGCGGACCTGAGCCACTGATCGCTGATGCCATCAGAATCGTTCCCGCCAGCACTGCCGAAGCATCGAAGAGTCGCTCCGGATCGAGTTTCCCGCTGTCCTGGTGAATCCAGTCAATCAGGGAATCGATAATCAGCCGACGCACGATGAACCGACGATAGAATCCCTTCGTGTCGATCTCATCCGGATCCCATTCGCCAAACACATAATTTGTGCGTTTGTTGACGGGATGCAGGTGGTCGTGCGACCGCATGTCGAGACTTAGTTCCGCCATGCGAACAATCGAAAAGTGAGACGTGCTCACCAGATCGTCCGGCAGATCCCGCATGAAGGCAATGGTCGATTCGATCAGATGCTCGTAAGGCCCAACGGCTGCACCGACGTCGCTGAAGTACAGGGGCAGGGGGCAGAAACGTTCACTGGAATAGATTTCAGACCGGCGCCCGTTTTCCAGGACCGCCACAGGCCGATATCCGACAAAGTGATTGAGCTGCTTCAGTGCGGCAGCAATCACCTGATCGGACTTGCCATGACCGTATTCCGCTTTTGCCGCGAGAACCGCTTCGAACATGCGAGCAAGGAGCAGCGGAGCGTAATGGTCGGCCTCCGTGAGATGACTCAACAAATCGGCGTGATGTTTGCCGTACGCAGGCAGCAGCTCATCGAGCGTCAGGCGGATGATGGCTTCCGCCTGAGCCGGATCAGCACAGGCCGCATCGCCGGAGTCCGAAAGGCGCTGCAATTCTGCCAGCAGAAAATCCCGCAGCGCGCTTGGCGAAGTCGCCCGCTGCGGATCTCGGAAGAGATCATTCAGGGTCGCGCGAAATCGCGCGCTGGCAGCTCCCTGAGAGAAATTCAGGTAGCCCAGCAGATCCCGCAACGCATCGGCATCGACCGCCGCAACAGCGTCGGGGAATTTCTTAGCAGATTTTTTTTTGTTGGTCACGCGGCAAATATTCTGTCAGAACAAATCAAGGTAAAGGTCTGCAGATTCACAGAATCGACAGCCCCTGAATTCCCGGCCTCAAAGTCGGCAAGGTGTACGAAGTATTTGAAGTCACCGCACGAATTAACGAGCATACTCAACATTCCGGGTTTCCCGCAAAACGGTCACCCTGATTTCGCCGGGATAAGTCAAAGTCTGCTCAATTGCACCCGCAATATCACGACTCATTCTGGCAGCCTGGCGATCATTGACGCGAGAGGAATCCACAATGATCCGGATTTCCCGACCGGCCTGAACGGCAAACGCATGATCGACGCCGGGGAAGCCGCACGCCAGAGCTTCCAGTTCTTCGAGACGTCGAACATACTTTTCGAGTGTCTCCCGCCGCGCACCGGGGCGTGCCGCAGACACGGCATCTGCCGCCGCAACCAGGACCGTATAAATGTACTCAGGCCGGATATCATCATGGTGCCCGGCGGCAGAGTGGACGACTTCCGGGCCTTCGCCGTAACGTTTGAGCAATTCCGCGCCGACCGCTGGATGTCCGCCTTCCATTTCATGATCAGCCGCTTTGCCGATGTCATGCAGAAAACCGCAGCGGCGTCCCAGGGTTCCGTCGAGACCAAGCTGTTCGGCCATCATGCCGGTCAGATGCGCCACTTCAATCGAATGCTGACGCACGTTCTGACTGTAGCTGACTCGAAAATGCAGTCGCCCCATCAGATCCATCAATTTCGGATGCAGACCGCGTACGCTCGCTTCTTCACACGCATGCATTCCCAGCTTACGAATGTGTTCTTCCATTTCCTTTGTCGTCTCGGCCACGATTTCTTCGATTCGTGACGGATGAATGCGACCGTCCTGAATGAGCTTCGTCAGCGACAACTTGCCAATCTCACGGCGGACACTGTCAAAGGCCGACACGATCACCACGCCCGGCGTGTCATCGACAATCACATCGACACCGGTGGCTTTTTCGAACGCGCGGATGTTGCGTCCTTCGCGGCCGATGATGCGTCCCTTCACTTCGTCACTGGGAATATCCACCGTCGAGACCGTGGATTCGGACGTATGGGCGGACGCATAACGCTGCACGGCCATGCCGATGATTTCCCGGGCTTTTCGTTCACAATCGACCTTCACTTCGGCTTCATGCTTCAGAATCATGGCACCCGTCTGGTCCGTGAGTTCCCGATCCAGGCGCTTGAGCAGTTGTTCGGTGGCCTGTTCGCGAGTCAGCTCGCTGGTCTTGTAGAGAACTTCCTGCTCTTCCTTCAGCAACCGATTCAATTCAGCGTCTTTGGCCTCCATCGATTTAACTCGTTCGGCCAGTTTCTGCTGTGTACTTTGCAGCATCTTCTCTTTCTTGCGGATCGAGTCCTGCTGTTCCTCCAGTTGCGACTCACGCTTGTCGAGTTCACGATCACGCTCGCGCTGGGAACCGCGCACTTCCTCCATTTTCGATTCGAGAGATTCACGCCGCTTGAGCATGTCCTCCTTGAGCTTAAGTTCCAGATCCTTCTTCACGTTTTCGGCATCGCGTTCCGCCTGCCGAATAATTTCATCACGGGTTTTGTAGGCCCCACCTTTGATCAGACGATCCACAAAGTAGCCAACGGCAAGACCCACGATTGCGGCAACTGCGCCGACAATCATCGGATTATCCATGAACACGCCCCTCAATTCACAAACGGTCCCTGCATCCGCGATGGGATGGTGTGAAGAGCTGACGGTAACGCACGCCCATGATCATCCAGCGATGATCACAACGGTGGCCTCAAGAGTTGCCAATGGCAAAGCAGTCTGAAAAACTGGCCGCAACCGCACAGAAAGGTTGAGAGCGACACTGGACACGCACCGCGATGAAGGCCAGCACCACCGCGGAGGGCCGGTTGCAAGTGGTACCGGGCGAAGTACCGTGTGCAGATCAACAAATTCTGTTGGGCAGCACACTTGCTGACCGGAACTTGCGCAGCGCACGGCGACCTGAGTCCGACTGGGCAGCATCACTGCTGTCAAGCCTGCCAGGCAAAACGCCAGAAAAAGTAGTCCAGTAAGTCCCATGAGTGCAGGAGTGATCCAATGTCAAATTCAGGCTGCTTAGCACCGGCAGGCCGACACCAGGCGAACGTACAATCAGGTTCACAGCAGGTCCGGAAGACCAATCTCTGTCAACACCCTTTGAGAAGTCACCGGAATTTCACCGAGACTTCAAAAAGGGACCGGCACATGCTATCAAAGTCGCCCGCCGAATCAACCGCCTGGGCACCCTGGAAAATCTGACTATGCCATTTCGGCATTTCAGGAGTGCTTTCTGTCAATGCCATGTCGTTCTACCCACGAAGCAACGTCTTCAGGCGTCGGATCTGTTTCCGGACGATAATCGGGATTCGCTCCAAAACCGGGGATGCGCCCCAGGTATCGGCGAAACGGGTCGCCACCTCCGGCATTGCCTGATGAAGCAGTTCGCTCAGACTGGCAGCCGCTTTCAGGACCACTGTCGCACGAACTCCCAGATCGTCGGCCATCGCATGCAGTTGTTTGGCTCCGATCTGATCCGGGTCGGAAACACCTCCCAGACTCATTGCCAGGTGCCGCGAAATGTTCTTGTAATTTCGCGTGCATACCAGATCGTAAAATGGAGCAAGTTGCAGACGTCGTCGATCCACATACAACAGCGACAGATTTTTACCGTGCGCATCCGCGTTCCCCACAAGCAAATTGAACAGTGTCCAGTGCATCAGCTTTTGAAGTTCGATCAGCGGAAAGGACGTATGGCGGCGGATGATTTCTGCACACTGCCGCAATCCAGGTCCGCCTTCTTTTTCATACTTTCTGCCGGGGCTGATCCCAAGTGCCTGACAGAAATCCTCCTGATGCAGCCGCCGGTAGATTTCACCCTCAAGCACACGATCGTAGCGGGAGATGACGGCAATGGCAGCTCTGCTCGTTCGGCGCAGTTGAATGTCCACGACCGGCAGACCAATGGCACCCGCCAGCGTGGCGACAAACGTTTCATTCTCAGGCAGAAGCGAGTAAATCGGCGAAGCGAATTTCAACAGGTACGTGCTTGGCGTATTTCCCAGCGGGATTGAGATCCTGCCGTCCTGAATATGAACGGGCAATTTGTCCTGAGCCCCCGCCAGTGACAGTCGAACCTCGTCCTGCCCGGTCACAGCCGAAAATGCATTGGGGGCTCCGACAGACCAGTCAGCCAGTTGCCGTTCACTGACAGCTTCATAACGCCGATCAGCCTGAACGGGCGTGTCAGACTGCGTAATCGCCAGCGCTCCTGCACAGTCGCCGCCGATCGCTTTCAACAGCTCAAAGTCATTCCCCGGTGAGATCTTCAGAGACTGGCAGATCTGCTGCCTGACGTTGGCTTCCGGAAGAAGATTGACAAAGAAATGATGGCTGGCATGGATGTCGTAATTTCCATCCAGCGGAAGCGAAATCGAAATCGGAAACCCAGCCGGATTCTGCTGCCATCCCGCGCGGTACTCAAATTGCATCATGCCGGAAGCCGCAACAGTCAGCTCACCCACAGTCTGCTGCTGGTGATGCACATATAACGTCTCAGGCACGCCGGTCTCCCCGCTGTTCGACATGCAGCTCAAGACCAAACAACTGCAGCACTCGGATTGTCAGCCCCAACTGCAGTGTGGGCTTTCCTCGTTCAAGTTCAGACAAGAACCGAACGCCGACACCCGCGAGAGCCGCCGCATCCTTCAGCGTCATGCCTGCTTCTTTTCTTCGCTGGCGAACCAGTTGGCCGATTTGGATTGCGTTGTCAACTTTCGCCATGGTTATGTTCCCGCTCGGGAATATTTGTGTCGTTCAGGCCGCAAATGACAGAAAATGTCCCGATCGGGAACAATATGTCAGATTGGCTCGTTCGTCAAGCTGTTTTTCCCGCTCGGGATTTTATTTCGCCGCAAGGCGAAGCTGTAGGTCCATTCTGCCGGAATGGACTTTCGCCGTCAGGCGAACCGTAGGTCCATTCTGCCGGAATGGACTTTCGCCGCAAGGCGAACCGTAGGTCCATTCTGCCGGAATGGACTTTCGCCGCAAGGCGAAACGCCATGGGACGCACGTCCCCTCCACGTCGCCGCGTTGCTGTTCTTTCCACCTCGTTCGGTCGCTGGTCGCGGCGGGGCCGCGAGGTCCATTCCGGCAGAATGGACCTACTTTGATGAACGCGACCAGCCGCCGTATTTCCAATCTCGAAACGCCCTGACCAGACCAGCTGTCACGGGATTATTCTGGATGTATTTCACGATGCGTTCATCCTGTTCATCACTGCGTGACCAGTGATCGAACCATTCGTCCTGCCAAAAGCGGTTGTTTGGTAACTTGATCAGCGTCGATGCCTGATGACCGGTCCAGCGTTTGAAGTCCTCGATCGATTCCTTCAAAGTGCCCTGCAGGACACTCAAAAAAAGGTGGATGTGATTCGGCATGATGGCAAATTCGAAAACCTGCCAACGATTGATCCGGACTCGATGCTGAATCGCTTCCATCACCATGTCTGCGACTTCAGGAGTCCTGAGCAACGTGTTTTCCTCGGCTCGATCCAGCCACTGTTCCATCTCACGGAAGATGGTTCGCATGAGCGGCAGGCCAGAATCATTTGCCGTTCGGGATTCACGCTGCAGCAGTTCTGTCGAAATCTGTTGAATTCGATCTTCGCCCTGCTTTGGGATCGCTCCTGCCAAATGAATCGTGACGAAATAGCGTCCGTCTTCGACTTCCCAGTGAGGCAGCCGACCACGCCAGAAACCAGTTGTCGCGGGCCTGCGTATCATGGGCGAATGGTATTCGAATCGGTCAAGATTGGTCTACTGTAGGTCCATTCTGCCGGAATGGATTTTCAATTCGCCGCAAGGCGAACCAGTAGGTCCATTCTGCCGGAATGGACTTTCGCCGTCAGGCGAACCGCCCTGGGGTGCACGTCCGCTCCACGTCGACATTTGGCTGTTCCATCCGCCTCGTGTGATCGCTGGTCGCGGCGGGCCGCGAAAGTACAGCCCGGCAGGCTGTACCTACTGTAGGTCCATTCTGCCGGAATGGACTTTCGCCGTCAGGCGAACCGCCTTGGGGGCGCACGTCCGCTCCACGGCGACATTTGGCTGTTCTTTCCGGCTCGTGTGATCGCTGGTCGCGGCGAGCCGCGAAGTACAGCCCGGCAGGCTGTACCTACTGTAGGTCCATTCTGCCGGAATGGACTTTCGCCGCAAGGCGAACCGCCGTGGGGCGCACGTCCGCTCCACGGCGACATTTGGCTGATCCATCCGCCTCGTGTGATCGCTGGTCGCGGCGGGCCGCGAAGTACAGCCCGGCAGGCTGTACCTACTTTAACGGGGCATGCTGCTTGGCGCGGGCATCGCCGCCGTGTCTGGTGCGAGCCGACGGAGCGGCTCGCCTACGTAGGTCCGCCGCTCCGTCGGCGGACGTCTATCGCTTTGCGGAAATCTTCTCAGTAAAACCAAACTCCCAATGATCGCTGCGCAGGGAGATCAGCGTGCCGAGGTCGCCAGGTTGAGTTCCGCCGTTGCTGCAGACTGCGGCTTGCCCTGGCATGAAATCCGGCAACTGTTTCCGCTGAGGCGTGGGCATTGAAGTCGAAGGCCTGAGCAGCCGATCTACCACGATGGCGGAGCAGCGGTCAGATTCTGAGAACTGTCGGTTGAGCGTAGGCAGTTTACGTCCTGCCAGCCATTGACGGCTCGTCACGCCCCAGCCCATTCCGCACAGTCGCTGGATGTTGCATGTAATCCGATCGCGACGGATTACTGGCAGTTCAAGCAACCCGACGCGAGTGCCGGCGGTCAGTGACTCATAGATCATCGACATACTGTCGCAGGTGACCCACACGACGCCGCTCCGGGCCAGTTGTTCCGGTAGCCATTGCGATGAGCACTCCTGCGCTGTGACGAGCGGAATCTCCGGAGACACTGTATGCCAGCGGCGAATGAAGCTGTCTGGAGTTCTCTCCGATGTCGCCACGGTCCAGCACACTTCGCTTTGTCGCACAACGTCCCGGATCTGATCGACAACCGCAGCATCGGACCACAGAAAATGTTTCGACGGTCCGCCAATGAGCAGCAGCCCTTTGCCGGAATCATGCTCTGCTGACGGTCGAATGCGATTCAGGGCTCCTTCGGTCCGGACCACATTGTCCGGCTGAAACATCAGGTTGTCGTGAGTCGGGATCAGGCATAAATCAAACAGTGCGGTCGGCAGACTCGGCTTCATGACGACAACCGTTTTTCCGCCGAAGCGTTTTTGACTCGTCAGCAGCGGCAGGTGAGTCGCATGCCCGGCACCAATCAGCAGGTCAGGGGCAGGCAGGTTTTTTGCGAAAGACAGTCG
>JAYTAK010001345.1:0-2433 GCA_043737515.1 Candidatus Kuenenia sp.
AACAATCTGAACGCTTGCTGAGCAGAATGAAAGTATTTCTTGCTCCCATTTTTTTGTCACCAATTTTTTTGTCTTCTGTGTTTCTGAGTCCCGCCATTAACCAATCGGTTGCGGGCGAAGCCCGCGCTGGGTCTTTTGTGCCTTTTCGTGGCTAGAAAACAACACCTCCTGTCGGGCTGTCAGATTCCAGAATCGTGACGTCGCATGTACGCACAAGGGACTTTTAATAATGGAACCTAGGTGGCGTTTTCGCTCTTAATTGCAGTGCAGATTCCCAACAACCAAGCGCGCCATTGAGTTTTATCCGCGACCTTTCGCGCGAAGCTGGAGGAATTGACAGGCTGGAAGCCTATCCCATTCGGAGTCACCCAATCAGCTCTTCGATCACACGAGCCTTGTAGACATCCGTCAAACGTTCATCACGGCTGTTGTGGTTGAAGGTGAGTTGTTCGTGATCAAGGCCGAGCTGATGCAGCATCGTGGCGTGCAGGTCGGCCGTTTGAGTGCGATTGGTGATGGCTCGATACCCGAAGTCGTCGGTCGCTCCATACGCCTGACCTCCGCGAATCCCGCCGCCGGCGAGCCACACGCTGAAACCGTACGGATGATGATCGCGCCCTTCAATGCCTGGCGTCTTGTTACCGTCACGCTGTTCGGCACCGGGAGTTCGGCCGAACTCGCCGCCCCAGAGGATCAGCGTCGAATCCAGCAGGCCGCGTTGTTTGAGATCCGTCAACAGGCCGCCGATCGGCAGGTCGGTTTGTTCGCAGCAACTGCGAATGCCGGAGACGTTGTTCGCATGAGTGTCCCACGGCTGACCAGCCATAAAAATCTGTACAAACCGCACACCGCGTTCGACCAGTCGCCGTGCCATCAGACAGCGCTTGCCGTACGATCGAGTCTTGTCGTTGTCCAGTCCGTACAGTTGCTGAGTGGCGGTGGTTTCCTGATTGAGGTCCAGTGCGTCAGTCGCCGATAGTTGCATCCGCGCGGCGAGTTCGAAACTGGCGATGCGGGCATCCAGTTCGAGTTCACCCGGTCGCGCTTGCTGATGTTTCGCATTGAGCTTTCGCAGCAGCTCCATTCGCCCGGAATCAATCTCTGACGTGCGTGCCGATTTTGGTTGAAGATGCAGCACCGGCAGTCCTTCAGACCGAATCGCCGTGCCTTGATAGACCGGAGGCAGCCAGCCGCTCGACCAGTTCCGAGCCCCATCAACCGGCATGCCGCCTGGATCGGGCAGTGAGACATATGCGGGCAAATTCTGGCTCTCATCGAAATCGCCGAGCAGGGCGCTGAGTGCGATTCCGCCAAAGCCGCTGCCCATGCGGGAGATGGACTCACGTCGGGAGAGAGGATTATTGCTGGCAGTTTCGTGTCTATTCATGTCTGTTCCATTATTCCGCGCGGTTGAGCCTGGCACATTCGTTTAACCGCGTGGGCAACGCCCCGCGCCCCGCGCTTCGTACTTCAAATCTCAAATCTCAAATACGAAATTTCAAATAGAACAATCGCGGCCCGCTGGGCACGCGGTTAAACGCTGTTCAATCCACATACACAAACTCATTCGACACCAGCAGCACATGACACAGGTCGGCCAGTGCCTTCTGCCGGGCTGATTCAGCGGGCTCTCCACCGGTAGCGTAACGTGCCTGCTGCGTTGTTGCGAAATCATTCAACTCAGCCAGTTCATCGGCATTGGGTTCTCGCGACAGGGCGGCCCGAAATGCAAAGGCGGTCGGCGTCTCCGGAGCTTCCCGCAACGCTCGATCGGCTAGAGCACCGGCGTACTGGATTGCCGCGTCGCTGTTGAGCAGCGTCAGCGCCTGAGTCGAAACGGTCGATCGGTTGCGGCGTGTGTAGTTTGTTTCCATCACCGGTTGATCGTAGGCATGCAGCATCGTCAGCGGGTTGCCTCGCAGGATCTGCACATAGATCGAACGGCGTCGATCGTTCTGTCCGTCCGCAATGGTCACGTCACCGTCCGGACGCCTTGCGACGGGAATTGGATTTCCATACATGCTGGTGTCCAGGAGTCCGGACGCACTGAGCATCGCGTCTCGCAGCGGCTCGGCATCAATTCGGCGAAGTCGCTGTCGCCACAACAGCCGATTGTCGGGATCGACTTGCTCACCCAACGCGATCAGCCGGAACGCATTAGCGTCCGGTTGCGGTTCTGAACCGGCGGCTAACGCCGTCAGGCTCATGGATGGACTATCTCCGGCGGTCTGTGGATGGGACTGCTGTCGATACGTGCTGGAAGTCATGATCAGCCGGTGCATGTGCTTCACGCTCCACCCGCGTTCGACGAATTCCCGGGCCAGCCAGTCGAGCAGTTGCGGATGGCTCGGTGCTGAGCCCAGTGTGCCGAAGTCTTCCGGCGTCGAGACCAGTCCCTCGCCGAAGTGATGCAGCCAGAGGCGATTGACCATG
>JAYTAK010001346.1:0-2429 GCA_043737515.1 Candidatus Kuenenia sp.
CAGCGCCGTTCCGGCAGGTGTCTGGCAATTGCCGGAACGGCGCTGCGCTTGGTCCGGCCTACAGACTCAATCCAAATCCATGGTCCTGACGCCGCAAGAGATCGATCAGCTCCGCAACTGCAGTGCAGCGTTGCCGCGCGGCTTTTCTAGTGCTTTGTCAACACTTTGTTTTCGGGTGGCCGGGGTTGGAGGGTGCCAGCCCGAAACCCCGGGGCTTCCTTCGCTCCGCTCAGTCCAGCCCCGGCCACCCGATCCATCAAGGCACGACTGACCGAGCGCTACCCCGCGTCCGCTGAGTTTGCTGGAACATCCGACATCATTGGCGAATCGGCACGAGTAGCAACCCGCTGCTGGCTGCGTCCCAGTCGCCCGGCGGTCAGTGCTGCAAACAGGCCGCCCGAAACGGCACCTAGCAGATGTCCTTCCCATGACACATGTTCTCCAGCGGTCGGCAACAAGCCCCAGAACAGCGTCCCGCCATAGAGTACACCAACCAGGATTGCCGCGATAACAGACAGGATTTTGCGTTCATACAGACCAGCCGCGATCAGATATGCAGTCAGGGCATAAATCAAACCGCTGGCACCGACGTGCATTTTGTGACGGCCAAGGACCCACAGCATGATCCCGGACATCACTGTCAGGCAAATGATGACCCGCTTTGGATTCGGGCGGGTGAACGCCAGCATCAGCAGGAGCACGACGAGCGGGACAGTATTGCCCAGCAAGTGGTGAATTCCATCGTGCAGGAATGGCATCGTGAAGACGCCGCTCAGTCCGCTCAGCGTCCGAGGTTCGAGGCCAAAGGTATTCAGATCGACCACTGCAGCCGACATCGGAAAATTGATCAGATACACGGCCCAGATAAAGCCGACGAAGGCCAGTACGCTGAGCAGGTTCTTTTTGAGTTGAAGTTTCATGGATTTCCTCCACCGAACAGGTTTGTTGAGCGGGACAACGCCATCGGCGGGTACTCGGATCAAATTGTTTCGAGTAACAGCCGCCGCCGTTCGATTTGCTCGTCAGAGTACCTCAATCTCACGGCTCCGCCCAGCGCGAAGTTGGCGGTCGACAGGATTCTTTGCGACGAAACGTCTACCCGTCGGGTAAAATCGCAGATAGAATCCATAATTCGCGGTCTTCACTTTTTGAACCTCCACGTTCGGTGCCCGACATGTCTACCAGTGCTGTTCGCTATTCTCCGTGCTACACCGTTGACGACTATGAACTATGGGAAGGGGATTGGGAGTTGTGGAACGGCATCGCAGTCTGCATGTCGCCCGCTCCGTCACCAATGCATCAGTATATTGCCTCATCGCTGGCATTTGAGATTCGCGACCAACTTCGTCAGAGCGAACAGTGCAAATGTCTTGTAATACCTGAGGCCGACTGGCGGATCAATGCGTCAACCGTTGTTCGTCCGGACGTCTCGGTTCTCTGTCATGGACTTCCGAAGAAATACATCGACTATGCCCCTGCTCTTGTGGCGGAAGTTCTGTCGCCTTCGACGCAACACAAAGATCGTACCGCCAAGAAAGAGCTGTATCAACAGCAGGGCGTCCGCTGGTATTTGATCATTGATGCGGAAAAGAAAGCGATCGAGTTTTTGGAACTCGATCACGATCAATTTGTTGAAAGACCAACGAGCGATGACCAGATCCGATTGTCGCTCGACGGAGCCTGCCAAATTCAACTCACGCTGGAGCGGATTTTTTCCATGTGAAAACCGGAACGACAGCAAGGAATCATACGTAGGATGGACATTCATGTCCGTCGCATAGCCAGACAGCACGCCATTGTGAGTGTTGTCATTCAAGAAACAACGCTGGCTGGAAATGTCCCGGACATGAATGTCCAAGCTACGGGAATCGCTGATCCCTGCCTTTCATTCCTCATCACGAGAGCGCGGGGCGATGCCCACGCGGTTAAACACAAGAATCGCTGATCCCTGTCTTTTATTCCTCATCGGCTCGCAGTTTCGCCATCACATTCAGGTCTTCCAGTGTCGATGTGTCCGAAGTGGATTCGCGGCCGGCGGCGACGTCTCGCAACAGCCGCCGCATAATTTTTCCGCTGCGGGTTTTCGGCAGCGCCGCAGCGAAGCGAATCTGATCCGGTGTTGCCAGTGCGCCGATCGTGTGGCGGACGTGCTGAATCAATTCCTTCTTGAGGTCATCATCGCCGTCGCCGCTTTTGAGTGACACAAAGCAGCAGATACCTTCGCCTTTGATTTCATGCGGAAATCCGACGACCGCCGCTTCCGCAACTTTCGGATGCGCGACAAGCGCACTCTCGACCTCCATCGTGCTCAGGCGATGTCCGGCAACGTTGATCACGTCATCGACACGCCCCATCACCCAGATGTAGCCGTCTTCGTCATGCCGCGCCCCGTCACCGGCGAAATAACAGCCGGGAATGTCGGCGAAGTA
>JAYTAK010001347.1:0-12880 GCA_043737515.1 Candidatus Kuenenia sp.
TTCAAAACCGAACTCGTCGGTTTCGCCGTAGGCCGTGCCGCCTTTGACGCCGCCGCCGGCCAGCCACATGGAAAAGCCGTAAGGATTGTGATTTCGACCGGGTGCGTTCTGTCCTTCGCTGAACGGCATTCGTCCGAATTCGCCGCCCCAGACGATGAGCGTTTCATCCAGAAGTCCGCGTTGTTCAAGATCGGTGAGCAGCGCGGCAATAGGCTGATCCACTTCCGCTCCATGACGTCCGTGGTTCTTTTCAATGCTCTCATGCGCGTCCCAGGTTTCTTCGAGGTGTCCGCCGCCAGAGTACAATTGCACGAATCGCACGCCCCGTTCAATCAGCCGCCGCGCGACAAGACAATTGCGGCCGTATTCATCCGTCGGCTGCTGACCGACGCCGTACATGGCCAGCGTCTCTGCCGTTTCCTGACTGAGATCGACCGCTTCGGGGGCTTCCGTCTGCATCCGATACGCGAGTTCATACGATCCGATGCGCGCGGCCAGTTCATCTCCGCCCGGGCGCGCTGCGAGATGCTGTTCGTTCAGCCGCGTCAACAGGTCGAGCTGTTCGCGCTGCGCCTGGCGCGTGATGTGTTGCGGGCCGCGAAGATCCAGAATCGGATCGCCAACCGGCCGGAAGAGTGTTCCCTGATAGGTCGCCGACATGAATCCGCTCGACCAGTTCGGCTGTCCGCTGATTGGGCCTCCGCGTTTGTCCAGAATCACGACGTAGCCCGGCAGGCTTTCATTTTCTGTGCCGAGTCCATAGACGCACCACGATCCCAGTGAGGGACGCCCGATGAATGTCTTTCCCGTGTTCATGGCGACCAGCGCCGATCCGTGGGCGTGGCTGTCGGTGTGGCAGGAACGGATGACGGCCAGCTTGTCGGCATGTTTTCGCACGTTGGGAAAGTAGTCGGAAATCAGCAGACCGCTTTTTCCACCGGGACGAAAAGGCCGAAAGGCGGGCGTGAGGAATCCGACCTTGCGTCCGCCGGAATTGGTAAACGCTTTGCCTTCTGGCAGCGGCTGTCCCGCATATTTCTGCAGCGACGGCTTGTAGTCAAATGTATCGACCTGGCTGGGAGCGCCATTCATCATCAGAAAAATGCAGGATTTAGCTTTCGCGGTGAAATGCGGCTGCGGCCGTGATGCGTTGCCGACACGCTCACCGGCAGCGGCGTGCCTGCTGAAGAATCCGTCATGACTGAGCATTGAGGTCAGCGCCAGTCCGGCAAAGCCGCCACCCATCTGCCAGACGAACTCTCGCCGCGTCTGTCCGCAGGGGAAAAAACTCATTGCTGCGTCCTCACTACTAGCGCGGCGAAGCCGCAAATCCGAAGTCCGAATTTCGAAATCCGAAAGAACAACGGTCGAAAAGATGCGCGAAAAATGCGCAGTTGTTGGAAAGAAAGGATCTAAGACAGGCGTCGGGGCCATTTGCTGATCTGAGATTCTGCTTCAACATCGGTGATTGTTTCGCCGGTGGAACTGTCACGATACAAGACCTGGATTGTACGAAAACCCAGCGACTGATACAGCCGAACGGCCGCTTTGTTGTCCGCCGTGACTTCCAGCACACTGATTGCCATGCCGACCTGCAGGAAGCCCAGCAGGGCCTGCTGTACCAAAGCCCGACCGAGGCCCAGTCCACGATGTTCGGGAATCACGCCGACGTTTTGAATGGACCCCATACTTCCGCTGCGCGTCACTCCCTGAATCGTGCCGCAATCGACTGCGGGCCAGTCTGGTTCGGGCTGATAGACCACCATCCATGTCGCGGCCGGACAGAATGCCGTCTGCCCGACAATTTCCTTCATCAGCGCCGTGCAGCCTGCGGCATCGCCAAGACACGAAAAAACTTTTCCGTCGAGATCTTCGCGAAATGCCCGCCACTTGACCTGTGCATGGCGTTCGAGCAGCAGCGATCGCCACGGAAGCCAGCGATAGCCTTCCGGCAACCGCACAGGTTTCGGAGACGCCCGCTTCAGTTCGATCTGCATGCGAAATCGTTTGTACGCCGTGGTCGCCATCAGATGCCTCAACGGACAATTATGAACGGCCTTCCTGCGAATAGCCGACACGCTCATTACTGTCCCCGCCCGTCACTCTTTTTTCAATTCTACCTGATACAGCGTTTGCCATGTTTTCTCGCCGTCGGCCGACAGTGAGGAGTTACCTCCCGCAATTGGTAGCCGAAGCGAGTATCCACGGCTACTGTCATTCAGATAAATGAATTCTTTGTCTCGTCGCGTTTCTTCAAAACTGTGACGCTCGTCGCTGTCGGTTTTGCTTTCGGTCCAGTCAATGGGATCATTGCCTGCGTGCTGTTGAAACGCTCCGCCCGTGTATTGATAGCTCGCGACGACTTTGCCCAATCTGAAAACCGGCTCATCGTTTTCGCGATAGAAGAACGGGCTTCGCCGCAGGATCTTTTTGTCGGCGTCGGTAAGATATGTCCTGTCCGGATACTTCCCGTAAATACCCAGCCACATGATGGCGTCGGCATATTTTTCAGTGTCGGTCGGATGAGGTAGTCCGAAGGCATGGCCAAGTTCATGCCCGAGTCCGGCGATCCAGCGGGATTTGTCCTTGTCTGCCGGATGCTTTCCGACGAGTCCCAGCAGGTCATCTTCCGGAAGACAGGCGACTCCACTGCCGCCACGACCTTTGTTGCCCGGACCGTCGGAATACAGAATCCAGATGAAATCCGGATCGTTGTGCCTGGCTCCCACAAGATTTTTGGCTTCATCGAGCGTATTGTTGAAGCCCCAGTTGTCCTTGTCGCTGCCATTGGGATTTCCATAGAACCAGTCGGCGGTCCGATTGCTCTTCACAACTTCCACAACGGGATCGCTCAAGCGAAATGTCGGTCCCTGCAACTGCCCACCGTACCACTTCTGCAGATCGCGAATCGCGTGTTCCAGCGCGGCGGTGTATTCGGCGTTCTCTTCGCGATCACTGGAGACGAGATAAATCATCCGCACCGCTCGCAGAGCAGGTTTGCTTTCACCTTCATTCTCAAAGGCAACCGCAGTGCGGCAACTGATCATTGCCAGCAGGATCGAGAGACAAGCTGAATTGAAACGAAAAAACATCCGATGGCCCTTGTGACAGACATCCCCAGGAAACCGTGCAACTTCGGAACAGCGATCAGCCGCGAATCATACACCGCCACATGTGCAGAATGAAATGCTGAGCGCGTGGTCGCAGAGAACGGGTGCAGTCGCCGATTTCGGTAGGCCGGACCGAACGAAGTGAGTTCCGGCGATTGGGGGATGCCGGAACGGCGCTTCGCTTGGTCCGGCCTACAGAGAACGGTTGAACGGCAAGATCAGAGTATTCGTTTGTGGCCTCGGGAAGTATGCATCGCACATCGCTTGAAGTTATGCCGTCAGAACGGCAAGATTCCACAGACTTGAATCTTCCTGTGGATGCCGAAAAGATGCCAGCAGAATTTGATCCGTACCGCGAACTCCTGGGAATTGTGACGCCGAATCGTCCGCCGGACCACTACGCCCTGCTGGGACTGGAATTGTTTGAATCGGATCGCCAGAAAATTGACGATGCGGCGACCGAACGCATGGGGAAGCTCCAGGACCTGGCGAACAGCGACCTTGTCGATCACTCGCAGAGGCTGCTGAACGAACTTTCCGCCGCCCGCCGCTGCCTGCTGAACGCTGTCCAGAAAGTTGCTTACGACGAAACACTGCGAACGAAGACTCAGCGTGCAAAACTGTCCGGAAGCGGAAATCAGAGCCAGGGCAAAGTCTCATGGAAGCAGCAACCGCTGATCATCACGGCGATTGTCGGAACGGTCGTGCTGCTGTTGCTGATCGTTGTTTTTCTGCTGCGTGGCCCGGCCGATAACGCCAATTTGATTGTCGAGTGGGCACCGGCAGATCGAACTGGCGGTGTGATGTATGTCGATGCGAAACCACGCGAACTGCCGCCGACTGAACCCATGCGGTTCACCGTCTCTGAGGGCCGTCATATGGTCGAGTTCCAGCGTCCCGGCTTTCGCAACATCCAGCAACGGATTCAGGTCTCCAAAGCCGCCGTTCGCCTGAAGCTCCGCTGGATCCCAGTAAAACCGTAGCTTCTATTTTAATCGTTTAACCGCGTGGGCATCGCCCCGCGCTTAGCTCCGTAGTAAGCGCGGCCCGATGGGCACGCGGTTAAACATAAACATCGACAACCACTATCCCGGAGGTCGTGGTCGGGCTTTTGCGGGTTTCTTGCTCGGGCCAGCCGGATTGAAGGTTCGCTGAACTTCTTCGAGCGAAGTCTTGCCCTGAGCCACCAGACGAATGGCATCTTTTTGCAGCGTCGTCTGGCCGTCTGCCAGCATCTGACTGCGGATTGTTTCCGGAGACGCGCCGTTGACAATGACTTCTTTCATCGTGTCTGTCATTTCAAACATTTCAAATGCGGCCACGCGACCATGATACGGCACACCGTCGCAATCGGCGCACAGTTCTTCGATCGTCTGGGCTTTCGGGTCATCCGGCGGAGGCGGCAAGGGGGCGCGGTAAAGCACGGATGTTTCCGGGGGAAGGTTCAGCTTCTTGAGCAACACCGGATTCGGACGAAACGCCTGTTTGCAGTCGTCGCACAGTTTGCGAATCAGTTTTTGAGTCACAATGCAGCGCAGGTTCTTGACTACTTCGTCGATCCCGACCCATTCGATCAGTTTCCGCACGGCTTCCGCCGGAGTGCTCGCGGGAATCTCAGCCACAAACGACAGACGGTCGGCGTACTGAAAAATCGTCTGCGTGTCCTGAGGCGACGTGAGCGGATTCATGTACATCACGTCCGCCTCGCGACGAATGATACGGTCAAGCGTGATTTCCAGATCGTGGCCCGGCTCCGGCTTGAATTCCGCCACGTTGATCAGTTCCCGCGTGTTACGATCGGCCAGATTGTAAACCGAAAACAAGTACGGATCGACGCAATGCAGCACGACAGTTGCTAACGTGGTGACGCCCGTATCCGGCGGCCCGCAGATCAGGACCACACCGCTGCGCTCGGATGTGAAGTGGCGAATCTTGGTTTTCAGATCGTCGGGGAATCCGATCTCCTGTGGCTTCTGACGGACGACTTTTCGGTTATCCACTTTGATCCGAATCTTTTCGGCCTTGCCTCCGACCGGCGCAGATTCCACCATGAGATGGTACGGGATTTTTTCGTATTCGGTTTTCATGCCGCCGGATTGAGCGTTGGTACGATCGTTGATGTCCAGTCCGGAAAGCAGCTTGATCATCTGCACCATCGCGGCTCCCTTCTGACCTGGAACTGCTGCGGCCGGATAGGGAACGCCGTCGATCACAAACCGAATCGCCACGCGGCCTTCGCGGGGCTCCAGCAGGATTGTATGTGCCCGCCGCGACAGAGCGTCGGAGATCATCTGCTTGACCGGAACCAACGCGGCCTGCACTAGCTTGGCGTTGGCCTTCAGATTGCATTCGCGATTATAGAGCGGACCCTGAAACAAAACCTGCTCAACATCCGGTTCCTG
Source organism: Candidatus Kuenenia sp. (assembly GCA_043737515.1). Lineage (GTDB taxonomy): Bacteria > Planctomycetota > Planctomycetia > Planctomycetales > Planctomycetaceae > SXXK01. The sequence continues at coordinate 5,513 of JAYTAK010001347.1, forward strand.
CTCCTGAGGAGCACCTGCATCTTGCGGGTTTGGTTTCTTGGGATCATTCTGTTGCGGGCCAGCCATTTGATTTGTCCTTGTGCGCTCTTGCTGAAGTTCTAGTACACTCACCAGCGGCTAGCGGTGTGTTGATTTAGGGACGATCAGGAGTGTTTTCGTTTAACCCGATGCCATAGGCGAGGCATTTCGAAGGGATTCCTCCCCGTTGGGTCGGGTTAAACAAGTAAATCAACAGACCGCTGACGCCATTCCGCTCTTCGCAGTGTACGCAGGATTCTGGCGAGAAGTTGGCCGAGCCTCCAGTGTCAACCGCCGAATTGCAGATTCAACAGCAGATTTCGGACGTCCGTGGCGTGCAATTCGTCACGTTCCACCCGTTTCGACGAACAAATAAACACCGGACCGTCCTGTGACAGCCGATTTTCGTCCGGTAACCGCCCATGACTGCCCCGGACAATCCTCGCATCCAGACCGATCATGTCCATGTAATAGCGGAAGCCCAGCAGCTTGCGGGCAAGCCGGTGTGCGATTCGCATTTTTGGAAACCGGATCGTCGGATCGACAAACAGCTCCACCGGGTCATAGCCCGGCTTGCGGTGAATATCGACCGTGCGGGCGTAATCGGGAGCCAGTCGATCATCCTGCCAGAAATAGTACGTGAACCACGCGTTCCGCTGACTGACGCACACCAGTTCGCCGCTTCGCTCATGATCAATTCCGGCGGCTCGCTGACCGTCACGATCAAGGACGCGTTCGACGCCGTCGAGTCGTCCCAGCAGCGCCTTCACTGCCGCCACATCGTCCGCCCGCTTCACGTACACATGAGCCACCTGATGATCGGCCACCGCGAACGCTCTGGATGCTCCGCAATCGAGCGACTCCCAGCCCAGAGGTTCCATTCGAACCGTCAGATATCCAGCCTCCCGCAGCGCGCGATTGATGTGAATCGGCTGATTGACTTCCGTGATCCCGTATTCCGACAGCACGACCACGTCAGCATCCGCTGCACGAGCCGCATCGATCAGTTTTCCCGCCTCGCGATCGACCAGCCGAATGTCCTCCGCGATCTGCGGGTGATCAGGTCCCAGGCGCTGGAGATTGTAATCCAGATGCGGCAGATAGACGAGCAGCATCGATGGCTGACAGCGGCGAAACACTTCGACGCTCGCATCAGCGATCCAGGCGGAACTTCGGATGTCAGCCGTCGGCCCCCAGAAGTTGAACAGCGGAAATCGTCCGAGCTTACTCTGCAGTTCGTCGCGGAATTCCGGCGGCTCACTGTAGATGTCAGGAACCTTGCGACCGTCCGCCGGATACGACGGCCGAGGCGTGACCGACCACTTTACATCGGCGTACATGTTGTACCACCAGAACATTTTTGCCGTCGTGTGCGACGCATCACGATTCTTCGCCGTCTGAAAAACTCGTTCGCCGTGAATCAGATGATTCGACTGCTTCCAGAACATGACCTCCGCCAGATCGCGAAAGTACCATCCATTCGCCACGATCCCATGCTGCGCCGGCAGTAACCCGGTAAGCAACGTCGCCTGCACGGTGCAGGTGACAGCAGGCAGCACAGTCGCCATCGGCCGAGCAAATCCGGTCTCCAGCAACCGCCGAATGTGGGGAGTATTCTCACCGATCATCTCATGCGTCAGTCCGACCACATTAATGACAACCAGTTGTCGGATGCTGTTGCGTGAGGTCATCGGTGAAGAAAATCTTTCAGAAATGCAAAATCGGAGAGCGTCCGGTGAACGTGCCATTGGTCTCTACACAACTTAAAATCGACTGCATTTGTGGATTGTTTCTGCGGTCATCCAATCTCTGCGGTGTAAGAGTTTGAAGATTGAATGACCTTGGCGCGGGCTTCGCCCGCAACCCAACGATAGGGGTAGGGAGGGCTGAATGAATTCAGCTCCCCCCACCCCTATCTCCGCGCGGCCAGGACGGAGGGACGTGTTGATTTAATCGTAGGGTGCGTGAAGCGGAGCGCAACGCACCATTTAGGGAAAGCTTGAGGAACTGGTGTGTTTCGCTAGCACCGCACACACCCTACATGAATCACTGAATCGCGTCGAGCCAGGTGTGTTGCGGACAACGGGGAGTTCAGGGTGGCGGACGATTGGCATGTGTTCGATTGGCATCTGTTTCGTTGGCAGGGGAATGGGGGCAGCGGAATGAAGGCTGGAGAATTGTGAGTTCCACCGGTGTCTATCAGGGGATTCACATCCCCCGCTCGCCTGAATCCACTTCACTGCCGCTCGCGAATTGTGTCAGCCCTCGAGCGATTAGTCGTCTCATTCGATCCATTCGCGAAAACGGCTGTCATCCACATTGCGGCCACTCACCACCACCACGACGTCGCCTTCGCCGTTGATCTTTGTTTTGCCATTCAGCAGTGCTGCAATGGTGATCGCTCCCGAAGGTTCAGTGCGCAGGCCGTGATGGTCGTAAATCCAGCGCATTGCCTGGCGGGTTTCGGAATCCGGGACGCCGACGGCATCGGTCACGTACTGCTTCAGGATCGGCCAGTTGTGTGTGCCGACATCATAAGACAACAATCCGTCGCAAATGCTCGTTGGTCGATCCACGCGGACCCGCGTTCCGGCTGCGAGCGATTGGCAAAAGTCGTTTGCCGATTCCGGCTCGACGCCGATAATCGTGGCCTCGGGAAACGCATCGGCAATGGCCAGTGCGTGGCCAGCCATCAGTCCGCCGCCACTGACCTGGCAAAGGAAGTGCGAGACCGTGCGGTTTTGATGCTGCAACTCTGCAGCGATTTCGAGACCTCCCACACCGTTGCCTGCAATCACATACGGATCGTCATACGGAGATGCCTGAATGGCACCTTCGACTTCGACAATCTCTCGCGTCATGCGTTCTCGTTCGCCCGTCTCGTGGTCGCGGGCGATGTCATATGTGCGGATCTCCGCGCCGAATGACCGAGTCAGATTGAACTTCACGACCGGGGCACTTTCCGGCATCACGACGATGACACGTTTTTCATAGCGCATCCCGGCGAACGCAATTCCCGATGCAAAATTGCCCGACGAATGCGCTGCGACAGGCCGCGATCCTATCCGTTCCAGGTTATTCGCCATCCAGTTGAGAGCACCCAGCAGTTTGAATGATCCCGACGGAGTCCAGCCGTAGTCCTTGAGCCAGACGCGGCGACCGGGCGACAGGCCCAGTTCTTTTTCCAGGGCATTCGACCGAATCAGCGGCGCGGGGGTCACATACTGGCGGATGACAGTCTCGGCTGCACGGACTTCACGAATGGTAGCGATTGGAATCGTCATTGAGGGCCGTCTTTCGTGTGGGTTTCTCAGGTCTCGGCTGTCTGCGTTGGACGACTCGGGCATGTTATACCGCCCGCGGTTGAGGATGGAACAATCGTTTAACCGCGTGGGCAACGCCCCGCGCTTTGTATTGCAAATATCAAATCTCAAATACGAAATTTCAAATAGAACAATCGCGGCCCGCTGGGCACGCGGTTAAACGATATAGACTGCGCGCGGCCAGAAATGAGTACGGCGAGCGAAGCGGCGTGAGCCCTCCGGTACATCGCTTTTTTGTACCGGCAAGCTGACGCATGCCGCTCGCCAATTCTCTCATCCATAGCCGTATTGAGTATATGTAATCCAGGGTTGCCTGAAAACCACCGCGAAGCGACCCCGGTGAAACCGCTCCGAGTGGCAGAAACTGCCGGAACTGGCGGAAACGAGAGTTTTGAATTCTGCGCGGACGGTCCGGACCGGCATATCCCGGTATTCCGGAGTTGCAAGGCGAAATACAGTTCAACGGTCAAGAGTCGGACCAAAGTGTCCGGCAGCCTTCACGTCACAATCCGGAATTCCCTGCTCAATGTGTCAGGCACTGCGACAATCTCGCAAACCTGAACGATGCCGCACGGAGAGAGCAGTCCTCACCCTGCTTCTTCTCGCCTGCGCGCTGGCGGTCTCAGGCTGCGCGACGATGGGGCTCAGTGATACACTTTTGTCCGACGCGAAGTCTTCGCTCGAAACGCCTAACACAATTCGATCACAGAATTCGACTGCGTCCGATAACCAGACCGCATCTACGTCGGTCGCCGCTGACTACAGCCCGCTACAGGCTTCGACAGGTTCCACAGATTCCAACACCATCGGCGGAATCACGACGACCGGAGTTGTGCCAGTCTACGCCAGTGGACATTCTTTCGTGCAGCGTCGAGCGCGACTGGGCAAGCCGATTCCATTGCCGGTTAATGCTGAGACGCCTTCCACGAGCGGAAACGATGGGGCGATCGATGGCAGTACCATCACGACCCGACCATCGGAAGTGAGTTTCGGGAACGCTGGATGGCAGGGGATTCCAGATCCCAGTGCCTCAGACCGTTCTGCGCAAAACCCGGCCTCGGAGAATCAGGACGAAGCATTCGCGAATGACGGCGGATGGAATGGAGAGCCAGGCAAGTCTCAGCAACAGAATGCATCCGTCTCGAAACAATTCGTGAATAATCAGCCGGGTGATGAGTCGGGAAGTGAGTCGAGCCTTGACGTGCCTCCACCAGTTGACGGACCCCGGTCGCAACTGGATGAAAACTCAACGGGCGACGTAACTGCGGGCGACACGACAACAGACACAGGCACAGGCACTGACACAGCAAAAGAACCGACCGTGCTCGACAAATTGCGCGGGCTCGTCCCGCGTCGCGACAAATCCAAACCGCTGTGGAGCAATCCATTCGGGCTGCTGCGAGATCCAGAAACAGAAACCGCTGACGTGACTCTCGGAGCCACCACACCGTTGGTCGCACCAACTGAGGCTGCAACATCGGCGACAGACGCTGTTGAGGCGACCGACGCAGGGCAAGGCAGCGAGGCACTGCTGGAACCATTGATTGCACAGGTGGAAGAGGAATTGGCTCAGTGGCCAACGCTGACTAACGGCAGCCCACGGAATGAACTGGAATGGCGTCGGCGTCAGACGGACCTGCGGATGCTGTACCTGATCGCCGGACGATCGGCCGAATCGATCCGCGTGATTGAATCGCTGCCGGAGAAAGAACAGGAATTCTGGCAGTCCATGATGCTGGCGCTGGAATCGTATCGCCGCAGCGATGATACCGCCGCGCGGGCGGAACAACTGACGGAGACTTTGGAATATGTCCGCACAGCCTCGCGACAATTGCAGCCATTGTCCACGATGAAGATTCGCCGACTGAATTTCTGCAATCGGATCGACGGTTTCGGCAGCTTCAGCGTTTTTCCGAATTCCGAATTCAACGCAGGCCAGCCGCTGCTGCTGTATGCCGAGATCGAAAACTACAAATCGGAGCTGACGTCTGACGGTCAGTACCGCTCGGTTTTTGCAGCGAGGATCGAATTCTTCCGTGAAGGCGAAACGGAACCCATCGCCTCCCGTACCATTCGGCTGCCGGAAATTGAAGATCTGTGCTCCACAGAACGCACCGACTATTTTCAGAGCTACGAACTGACGGTTCCCACATTGTCGCCCGGCAAATACAGACTGCGTCTGCATGCACGCGACCAACTCAGCCTGCAGACTGCGACGACCGAACTTCCCTTCGACATCCGCCCGCTCGGCAGCCAACAATAAAGAAAAATCCGAAATCCGAAATCTGAAATCCGAAATCCGAAATTTCAAACTGTGTAATTTGAATTTCGTGCTTCGAATTTGTTTCGAATTTCGACATTCGAATTTCGGATTTCCCGCTATCGTTGTTTCAGAAATTCTTCCAGCGCGTGTCGATTCGACTGGAAGGCCATGCGACTGAGTTCGCGCTTTTTCGGATGACAAAAATGCCAGTCAGCGATTTCACCGTCGGCCAGATGCATGGCATCGAAGGACACGACTTCAACGACAAAAAACATGTCGGTCACGGGCAGCACGAAACCGCGATAGTTGTACTCATTCGGGAATGACGCGAGGTAGCGATGCGACGTCACTTCCAACTGCACTTCTTCCAGGACTTCGCGCTGCAACGCCTGTTCGGCGGTTTCGCCAGCATCGATGAAACCACCCGGTAAGCCATACATGCCTTTGCCAGGATCCTTGGCCCGGACCAGCAACAGAATCTGTCCGTCGGGATCTGTCGCGATCGCCCCGACGGCGGACACGGGAGCAAAGAAGTGCGTGAACTCGCACGCCTCACAGACAAACGGATGCTTGCCTGTTTTTTTCGCGAGATGTCCGCAATGCGGACAAAACTTCCACGCCTTGCGGATCGGTTGCGGTTTCTTCGGCGGACCAGCCTTGGGTTTGCGGAGCGTCATGAGTCAAGTTCCAGACGTTCAGACAATTTCTGCAGGACATTCATCGGAATCGTATGACCACCGTGAAACGGGACGAAATCCACATCGAAACCAGCATCGGCAAGCATTTGAGACAATTCCGTCGCCGCACCGAACGGAAGAATCGGATCTTCAAAGCCATGTGACTGCAGCACTCCACAATGCGGATGGCTGGTTGCCAGTCGCGTCCATTCGTCGCGACACAGCAGCGTGCCAGAACACAGAACCAGCAGCGCGGGCTGAAAGCCGGTGGACAGCGTCAAATGCGTGCTGACCATTGCGCCCTGAGAAAAACCGCCGAGCACGATGCTGCCTTCATTCACGCGATAGGTGGTTCGCATCTCCTGCACTGCCGCCGCTAGCAACGAGGTCGCCTCGGGCATTCCGGGCGGGCTGACGCGCGTGAGTTCTGAATAGTCCTGCGTCTGATTGATTTCCGCAAGTTTTGCCATGTTGATCGACCACCATGCGCGGCCACCGGGCATTCCCATCGGCCCCAGATCGATCGGCGCTTCGGGGAAGACAAAGCGAAACTTTGCGGCGATGACTTCGCTCTCGTCCATCAGCATCGCGCCGATATCGACCAGATCATCGCCGGAGGCTCCGAATCCATGATTCAGAATCACGAGACCATTGTGGGCTGCATCGAGCGTGTCAGATTCAATCACACTGCATTTCAGCGAACCGAACTTTCGTATCAATTTGGTAAGCTTCACGTTCCCGCTTTCTGCAGTTGCATCACATCCAGAATGCGCTGACAGGCATCGGATTTGTTCAGAGCATAGAAGTGGATGCCAGGAACTCCTGCGGATCGCAGTTCTTCGCATTGCTGAATCGCATGTTCCACGCCGATTTCAAACTGAGCCTGCGGGTCATCCTGAACGGCTTCCAGACGCGTCGCCAATTCCTTCGGAAAGACCGTGCCGCACATCGACGTAATGCGTTTAATTCGTGCGAAGTCGGTGATCGGCATGATGCCGGGCACGATCGGAATCCGGATGCCCAGCTCGTCACAACGATCCCGAAACGCGAAGAAATTGTCGTTCACGAAGAACAACTGCGTGAACAC
>JAYTAK010001348.1:0-2425 GCA_043737515.1 Candidatus Kuenenia sp.
AGCCGATCTGAAACAAATGGCTCTGCGCGGAGCAAATCGACTCGCGTCGCGCGGGCTCCACACAGCCGACGATCCAGCTCCTGGCATCGATCACACTGGCACCAGCCATAGCCATCGTTCGGACTGATGGAAACAACGCGGCAATGGGAGTCGGCATCAAAGATCTCGCGAACTCGACTGGTAAACTCTTCAACCAAGCCCGGTGCAGTCAAACACAACTGTCCTCCGACATCAGCGAGGGACTTCGTTCGCAGTCCATAGGCGTTCATGAACCAGTCAGGATGATCGGCAAAGTATTTTGCAGCGGGAATCAATTGCGAAAACGTATGAACGCCGCTTGCCTGCGCGGGAAGAAACAGAGCCGCACCGTTCTGACTGGCTGTTTCAGGCGGAAAGAAACCATTCATCCCGCGCTTCAGACCCCAGGATTCCAGGTAGGGCTGATTTCCTTTGAACAGTCGCCAGTCAAAGGCCGGGCGCGAGTCCACGGACAGTTCCGGAATATCGATTGCCGACAGGTTCGGAACAATTTCGTCGTCCGGATCATGAGTCAGCCAGCGACACCCCAGTACTTCCAGAAAATGGTAAGCTCCGTACAATGTTCCTCGTTCACTGCCGCCGCAAATGACAACACCTTCCGGAACTGACTGGATGACAAATCGCTCGGAATGCAGCGTCAGATCCGGCGGAACAATTCGCAGGCCGACAGTCGTTGGACCAATGTGGATTGCAATCGACTGCGTCGCCGCACCTTCGCGAACGATGGCGACATCCGCGCCGGACATCCGTTTGAGATACTTTGCAACTTCTGAAGCTGCACGCTGAACTGCAGCTTCACCGCCATCGGCCGGTACAACAATCATGCACTTCGCAGCACCGTGATCAATGATGCGGGTTTGAGCCTGAACGGATTCCGACAGAGCAGCACACGCCAGAACGGTGATCAGCCAATAAAGTCTCATTCAGCAGCCTTCGCGAATTCCTTGTCGCTGACTTCCAGCAACGTGCTGGCTCGATTCACTGCAATTCGGAATCATACCATCACCGCATTCAAACAACTCAGGCAATGACGCTTCCAGGAAGCCTGACGCCAGTGGGCGTTGCGATCCTTGCGGCAAATCTGTTGGTTTTGCTGATTCCTGTCAAGACAGGATAGCGAGTTGCGGAGGCAACCAGGCAACCAGCACGCGCGCCCTGATCTTCTTGAGTCTCGGCGGGACTGTACCGTTTCTCAAAACCATGACCTTTGTATCACGGGGCCTGTCATCGCGCAAAAGTCGCAGGCGAACTCATGCCCCCGGCTGATCAGGGAGTGACCTGCGAACTCAGATCGCCCGCAGAACCGCTGCGGCGCTCTGACCCATGGCCGTGCGATTGACGGTCGCAGCCGTGCGGTTTTTCAGACGCGAAGCCTCACCACGAACCACGTTCAGACCGCAGCGCGGGTCGGGGATTTCGTAGTTGAGTGTAGCCGGAACATAACCGTTCTTCAGTGATAACAAAGTCCCGGCAAGTTCAACGGCACCAGCACCCGCATCAAAATGTCCGACATAACTCTTCAATGCCGTCACGGGAACATTCATGACGTAGCTGCCAAGCACACGATGGTACGCTCGTGCTTCGACGATGTCGTCCGGCTGAGTACTCTTGCCCTGAGCATTGATGTGCCCCAGTTCATCCGGTCGCACGCCTGACTGTCGCAACGCCGATTCCATCGCGCGCACCAAGCCAAGACCGACCGCTTTATTGGCCGCCCCCTGCCCGTCGCAACCCGCGCCTGTGCCAAGGATTTCCGCATAAATCTCAGCCCCGCGGGCCACTGCGTGTTCATAGCTTTCCACCATGAACGAAGCCGCACCTTCACCAACCACCGCGCCTTCGCGTTCGAAGTCGAACGGTCGACAGGCTCGCTTCGGATCATCCGATCGGCGCGACAAGCCTTCAAAGCTGTGGAACTTGGCAATGTCCACCGGATGAATGTTCGAACTGCAGGCACCCACAATCATACAGTCGGCTCGATCGGCTTCGATCACGCGAACCGCTTCGGACAAGGCCAGCAATGCCGATGCGTCTCGGCAGGTAATTGTGTTATTTGGGCCGCACGCATTGTGGTCAATTGAAACGTGGCTGGCAGGCATGTTCGGCAACTGCCGCAGTAACCACAGCGGAGCAATCTCAGCCAGTGCTTCCTGACCCCATTTGCTGATGTCAACTCCGCCTTCGGCGCGGCAGACTTCGACGGCGGCAGCGAGTTCCTGCGGGTGACATGTCATGCGCCCGGAACCGTACACGACACCAAATCGATACGGATCAACCATGCCGGGTGCAAGGCCCGAATCCTTCACCGCCAGGTTGGATGATGAAACGCCCAGTTGAATGGCGCGAGACATCACCTTCACGAACTTCTTGTCTCGAAGATAGTCGG
>JAYTAK010001349.1:0-2424 GCA_043737515.1 Candidatus Kuenenia sp.
CTGTTTTCGAGACCGCATGGCCACGCAGTGTTTCTTACGGATTCGGAGTTATGGAGAATTTCGCCATTGGCTTTTCAAATCGAAAAAAGGGCGTCATCATACTGCGTTCAACTGAATTCACACCAACATTCAAAACTTCTGCATCTGGCAATTAAATCATGGTAAATGTCGCTTCGCTTGCGTCCGCCGCGCTGACCGCTGGCAATGGTATTCTTCGACTGGCACCCACCTGGGTTCCGCGTTCGTTCCTGCAGCCGGGACGCCGTCTGAAGCTGCATCCGGATGATTATTACGCTCTGGGGATGCATCGAGGCGGAATCGATGAACGCTGGTTCGGGTCCACCACGGAAGCAGCCAACGACAATCGCAACGCCGACGAAGGTTTGTCGTATGTCGTTCACGACGGCCAGCGATTCCTGTTGCGCGATGTCGTGGCGGAACTGAAGAACGAAATCATCGGTGACCACATCTGGAATGCGTTCAAGAAGTGGCCGGTGTATTCGAAATTCTTCGACAACATGGGTCCGATCCCGCATCACATGCACCAGAATGCCGAACAAGCCGCAAAAGTTGGTCAGGAAGGAAAGCCGGAGAGCTACTACTTCCCGCCGCAAATGAACGCGATCGGGAATAATTTTCCTTATACGTTTATGGGACTTGAGCCTGGCACGACAAAGCAGGATGTCGTTGACTGTCTTGACCGCTGGAACAAGGGTGAGAATGGGCTGCTGGATCTATCCAAAGCCTACCGACTCAAACCAGGCACAGGCTGGTTGATTCCACCATGCGTGTTGCACGCTCCGGGTTCACTGGTGACTTTTGAGCCACAATGGGGCAGTGACGTGTTTGCCATGTATCAGAATCTGGTCGAAGGCCGTTCGGTCCCCCGAGCGCTGCTGACGAAGGACTTCCCGCCGGAGTTCCACGATGACAATAAGTACATCGTCGATGCACTTGATTGGGAAAAGAACGTTGATCCAAACTTCATGGCCAGCAACTACCTTGAACCAATCGTCAGTGAAAAAGGGCAGGGCTGGGTCGATAAGTGGATCGTCTACGGAAAAGTGGATGGCAAGCAGTTGTTTACCGCCAAAGAGCTGACTCTTGAGCCGGGAGCGAAGTGCAAGGTTAAAGACGGTGGTGCCTACGGTCTGATCACGGTTCAGGGCTACGGCAGCATCGGTAAGCTGACTCTGCAGTCGCCCAGTATGATCCGCTTCGGCGCGATGACGGAAGACGAAGTGTTTGTCACTGCGAAAGCCGCAGGGGATGGCATCGAATTCGAAAACACAGGCACTGAACCGCTTGTGACTCTGCGATACTTTGGTCCGGATGCTCAGCCAAAGGCACCGAATGCGGGTGATCACAAGAGAAAATGACCAATGACCAAGCCTCAATGACCAATGAATCGCAGGGGCGGGAGCCGGTGAGACCGATTTTTGATCTGGCGGAGCGAACGGCTCGGTTCGGAGAGGCTATTATTGAGTTTTGTTTGAATATCGAACGAAATGCCGTCACGAAGCCGATCATTAGTCAGCTTGTGCGATCTGGCACGAGCATCGGAGCCAATTATGGTGAAGCCGATGAAGCTGGTTCAAAGAAAGAATTTCGTTACCGTATTAGTCTGTGCCGACGGGAAGCGCGAGAAACAAAGCACTGGCTTCGAATGCTGGTCGCAGCGTTTCCCGATGTCAGAGAACCTGCTCGCGGATTTTGGAAAGAAGCCGACGAACTGACCCGCATCTTTGCATCCATCTACCGGTCCAGCAACAAACCATCCTGATCATTGGTCATTGTGGTTTGGTCATTGGTGCTTCTGGGATTCATTGGTCATTTTTCATTAGTCATTGGACATTCATTGGACATTCTTATGTCAATCAGTACGTCTCGTATGACGGTTGAGGAGTTTCTGGCGTTGCCAGACGATCCAAACGTGCGCCGCGAATTGATTCATGGTGAGTTACGGGAGGAAACTGTGACAACACGGAATCCGCGTCATGCGGGATGTGTCGGCCTTATTACTCATGCCCTCCATTCATGGCTCGCGCAATCTGAAACTTCCGATGTTTACATCGGCACCGGAGACGTTCGCTGCCGGTTGCCAAACACTGAGGAAACGCTGGTCGGAATTGATGTCGGTGTTTTCATCGGCAATGAAGTGATTCGGCAGGTTTCTGAAGACTCTCAGTTGACCGTGGCCCCGGTGCTGGCTGTCGAAGTTCTGTCATCTACGGATACGCACGGGTTGGTCCGTGAAAAAATCAAGGTGTATCTGGCCGCTGGGGTGGCCCAAGTGTGGATCGCTGATCCGGATTTCCATGTCGTCACGGTGTATCGCAGAGATCGACAGCCGAGTTCACGCAATTCCGATGAGGTGCTGACGGGCGATCCGGAACTTGCCGGGTTCAATGTCCGCGTAGCGTC
>JAYTAK010001350.1:0-2423 GCA_043737515.1 Candidatus Kuenenia sp.
GCTGGGCGTCAGCCCTCCGTGGCCCGCGCATAAACACACGGAGGGCTGACGCCCAGCCGCTCGCCTTATCTGTCCGAGGACGCTTCAGCTGCTGCCGCCGGGGCCACAAGGTTGAAACTGTAACCCATAGTATCCCGCGTGACTTCCAGATAGCCAATGTCCTGACGACTGCTCAAGGCGATGGTGAGATCAGACGAGGCTGCGTCAGTACTGCCATCCAGCGAGTATGTTCCGGTCGATTCGTTCCAGGCCCATCCCGGCATGTCGCCGAGAACCGGCAGACGTGGGAAGCCGCTACCCGATCCACTACCCCACTGACTGAGCGGATTGCTATTGAGCCATGGCGACGAGATGACCATGTGCTTCGAGTCATAGGCCCTGAGCGTAAAGTGGTCGCCGGAAGCCATGCTGTACACCGTGAAATACGTTCCAGCAGGAAGAACACCGCTGGCCAGTCCGCTAAAGTCATAGTTGGCGACGCCAGCCGGGTAAACGACGCCAACCGGCCTGCAACCTTCTGCCGTGTACGTCCCCCGCCATGCAGCCGACGCTGTAGCTGACCATGTGGCCGTAAAGCTGGTGGTGGTTTCCACATACGTGGGATTCACTGCGGCCAGCGTCTTGCCGATCGGGGCGAGTGGAAGGTGTTTGCCTGTCCCGGTCAACGGCGTCTGCACGGTTTCCTGGTTGAACACATTCGTTCGACTGGCCACAAACGCTGCTGCGACGGCGAGAATGCCGAGCAGCGATACACTGGCGAGCGCGATTCGCTTTCGATTTCGCCGAGGCGTATGAGGCTTGTCAGAGGCAACCATGTCTGCGCCAGCCGGTGGTGGATGTACGTCGGCATGATCCAGAACGGCTTCAGGATTCCGGGATGGCAGGGCATCGGCTGGACTATGTTTTGGGGCTTTTTGCAGTTCCCGCACGCGCAGTTCGGTGGCAGCCTCGCCACTCGAAAGCTCAGGCAGGATTCCCGCAAGTGCCTCGGCGAATTCAACCGCTGTGGCGAAACGATCTTCCGGACGGCGGGCGATCGCTTTCCAGCAGATTTCTTCCAGCCGCAAATTCACACCGCTGCGAATCTCACTGGGACGAAGCGGCGTTTCATGCATCAGTTTGTACAACACGCGAGTCACGCTGCCTGTGCGAATCGGACAGCCGGCCAGCAGTTCGTACAGGATCACGCCAAGGCTGTAGATGTCGGAGGCCGCGCCAACTCTGTCGGGTTCACATTCGGCCTGTTCCGGTGACATGTAAGCCGGTGTGCCGATGATAGCTCCTGCCAGCGTCACTCTCGAATCGGTCTCATGGGCCATCCAGGCAAGCCCGAAGTCCATCAGGATTGGTTCCCCGCTTTGGTCGATAATGACGTTGGCCGGCTTCAGGTCCCGATGTACCACTCCCGCGCGATGCGCCGCATCCAGTGCCAATGCCAGCTTGTGAATCCATTCGGCAATCTGTGCAGCAGGGAAGCAGGAACCGTTTCTGATCAACTGCGACAGCGGCTTTCCGTTGATGTAAGCCATGGTCAGGTAGTGCCGACCGTCGTGTTCATCCACATTGATGATCGGGCAGAGATTTCGATGCTCCACCGAGGCCATGACTCGGGCTTCGCGGCGAAATCGTTCGATCAAACGCAGCTTCCCGTCCGAATCGAATCGCGGGATTTTCAGGGCGACCTGGCGATCCAGTCGAGTGTCCAGGGCCAGATACACGACTCCCATACCGCCGGACCCCAGCACACATTCGATGCGATATCGGCCGAACAGCGTCCCGGGTGCCAGCGATGTCCTGTCGATTTCGCCGCGAGTCGCCACACCGTTTTCATCGTCAAACTGTGTCGCAAGCAATTGTGGCGGCAATTCAAACTGCGATGGTGTCGTGTCGTTTATTTCGCCGACGACTGTTGGAGAATCTCCAATCTGTGAAATTGCGTGAGCCTGCGGGAGTAATTCGTCCGCGAAGTCCGAGCACAGGTCTGCAGCAGGGTGGTCCAGAAAATCGGCCGTTTGCGTGGCGCGATTCAGTAGCCTTTGGATTCGCGCATGCAACGCCGGATCATCGGCGCACGTCTTGTCGAGGTATTCCTGACGCGCCGCCGGGTCGTCGATTTCAAGAGCGGCAATGAAGAGATCTCGTTCCTGCATAAGTGATCACACTTCGTTCGCGGACGGGAATGCCACGTGTCCCGAAAGGCTCATGCGTATTCCGCTCGCGCATCCGGCCAGGAAAAACAGGAATTCCTGCTGGTCCCTGGATTTCTACGCCTCCGGCGAAAGTTCTTCGAGCAGGAACGAACGAGCGTACGCCCACAGCCGCCGCGCCGAGCGTTCGGGCATTTCCATCATCTCAGCGGCGTCCGCCAGTGGCAGCCCTGTAAAGTAACGCAGTTTGACAAGTTCCGCAGCTTGAGCGTCTTT
>JAYTAK010001351.1:0-5583 GCA_043737515.1 Candidatus Kuenenia sp.
CAGTTTGTCATCGAATCTGACGGTCTATGATTCAGATGAGGAAGCTGCATTCATGACCAGTGAAAATAATGACGCAGAAGACAGCCGGATCGACCCTCTGGATGACGGTTTAGAATACCTGCCAACAGAGTCTTCGCCCTATCAGTACGTGAACACAATTGCTGCAGATCGCGAAATCTATCGCCGTGAGCGAGCGGCCTATCAGGCGCACAAACGCCGACAGTTCCGCACGTCGGTGATTCTGTTTGTGCTGACATTGTGCAGCACGTTTCTGGTTGCATCAGACTACGTTCCGATTCGCTGGCTGATGGCCAAAGTTTCACCGCAGTATGAACAGGAATTGGAACGACTGATCCTTGAACAGGCACTGGAGACCGGAAAACCTCCCGGGACAGTGAACAACATCATGTGGGAGGGCGTCCTTTCGGGTCTGATGTATGCCATTCCGCTGATGTCGATTCTGTTCTGCCACGAGATGGGACATTACCTGCAGTCGGTGCGGCATCGAGTCCCCGCGTCGTTTCCCTACTTCATTCCGCTGCCGCTGCCGCCGCTGGGGACGATGGGTGCTGTGATTCTGCAGGGACGAGGCGTGGCGACTCGCCGACAGATGTTTGACATTGCCGTGTCTGGTCCGATCGCCGGGCTGATCGTCACGATTCCCGTTCTGCTGCTGGGGATCTATCAGTCAGGCTACAAAAAAGTGGCGTTCAGTGGCGGGCTTGAGTTCGGTGAACCACTGCTGCTGCAATGGGTCATCCACTGGATTCATGGGCCTGGTTTGCCCGGCGAGTCATTCATCATTACCACGCTTGGACTGGCCGGCTGGGTCGGCGTCTTCATTACGGCGATGAATCTCCTGCCGGTCGGCCAACTGGACGGCGGTCATATTCTTTACACCCTCATCGGTCGCAGGGCGCACACGGTGGCGTTTCTGGTGATTGCAGCCGGCGTCGCCCTGATGTTCATCCAGGAAACGTACACCTTCAGTCTGCTGCTGATCCTGCTCATGCTGACCGGGCTGCGTCATCCGCCCACTGCTAACGATGCCGAACCGCTCGGGGCAGGTCGCACGATTCTCGGCTGGCTGACACTGTCATTCCTGATCATCGGCTTCACACCGACGCCGATCTCCGAATCAGATCGCCGTGACGCAGCCGCGCCTGCTGAGCAAGCCGAACCGGTTGCCGCCGATTATGGCGCTGACGCTGTTTGAATGCGTTCGTTTTAACGTAAGCACATCAGCACAACTTTTTTCGTTTAACGAATTATACGAAATGACTTGTGCCTCAGTGCTTATCAGCAATGGCGTGGATTCAAGGCGAGCGGGGGATGTCAATCCCCTGATATTCGTAGCGAACCCACGCAAATCAGGGGACTTACGTCCCCCGCTCGCCGTTGGAATTCCTTAAGTCCACGCCATTGGTGCTTATCAGCCCGGACAGCGCTGCCCCGTGACAATTCTCGCCCAAACACCCGCTACTTTTCGCCGAAGAAAAACAAACGTCGAATGGCGTGCAGCAGACCTTCCGGGGTGCCGGCTTTGGCTTCATCTTTAAGGGCTTCGAGCGGGGGATGCAGCAACTTGTTGACGATGCGCTGGATCGTGGCTTCAATAGCCTGACGTTGCGGATCGTCAAGCGTCGGGATTTTGCGATACAGGCGTTCGAGTTCGCCGCGACTGATATCGTGCCAGTGTTCGCGCAGGCGATGAATCACGGGGCCCGTGGCGCGGTGGTAGATCTCCTGCATAAATGTCTGCGTCTGGTTCGCGATGATTATCATCGCTTTCTGAACTTCGTCCTCCCGTGCTTTGCGGTTCCGATTGCAGGTTTCTTCCAGCGCATCAATGTCGTAGAGAAAGACGTTGTCGTCCACGGTCGCCACAGCAGGATCGAAATCGCGTGGTGCTGCAAGATCCAGAATAAACACAGGATGGCAATTCGAGCGGGCTCGGGCCGCAGCGAAACGCACTTTGGAGATCAGGATTTCAGAGGCACCGGTCGTGCTGACGATCACGTCGGCTTTGGCCAGCCAGTCATCCAGCGTGGCGTAATCGACCGCTTCGCCGCGAAACTGTGACGCCAGCCGTTCAGCGCGGTCGCGACTGCGATTGGCCACCACGATTTTGCTTGCACCTTCGGATTGCAGGTAGGTCAGAGTTTCCTCGGCCATTTCCCCGGCACCGATGACCAGTACCGTTTTGTTGTCGAAGCGGCTGAAGATGCTTTTGCCGAAATCCCCGACGGCGACGCTGGCGATCGACACACGACCGTCGGCGAGACCGGTTTCCGTACGGACTTGTGCCGACACTTTGAGTGCATGCTGAAACAGGACGTTGGTGAGCGGACCGCAGGCATCGTTTTCCTGAGCGACGCGGTAGGCTTCTTTGACCTGATTGACGATCTGCGGCTCGCCCAGCACCATGCTGTCGATGCTGCAGGCGACCTGAAACAGGTGCGACACGGCATCGACGCCGGATTGAGCGAGCACGGAATCGACAAATTCGTCGGTCGGGACATCATGAAACTTTGAAATAAACCGGGTGATGTCGTCGAAGGATACACCGTCGTCGTCCTGTTCGTCGGCCGCATAGATTTCGACGCGGTTGCAGGTGGACAGCACGACCAGTTCAGAATCCGGATGAACTTCCCGCCATTGAAGGTATGCCCGCTGAAGTTCTTCCGCGTTCGAAAACGCGAGGCGTTCTCGCAACTGCACGCCGGCTTTGTGATGATTGCAACTCACGACAAGCACGTTCATTTCGGCACATCCTGTCTGCCTGGACCGGCGTCAACAGAGGGATCGCCGACAGAATCCGTTTTCTGCACGGGCGAGCCGGAATGAAAGGTACTCAGATTGCCGGAACCGGACAGGATCATCGGCCCTAGGACGGTCGTCAGCAGAAACCCGGCGCTCAGCAGCGATAATTGTGCGACAGCTTTGCCCGTCTGATGAGAAGTCGTGAGGACTCGAATCAGCACCACGATCATGGCGACCCAGACAATCACGGTCGTGATAATTGTCGGATCAGTCCAGCGGATAGAATTGCTGCCATCGGTGCCGCGCGTCCAGAAAATCAGGATAAAGCCGGTGACCAGCCCGATCGTCAGGCAGGGGACAGAGAACACGACCGTCCAGCGATTGACGGCCGTCAGATTTTCAAGGCTGGGGAGTGTCAGTTTCTGGAGCCAGCCTGTTCGACTGCGCAGGCGATGATGATGCAGCAGGTACATGAGTCCGGAGATCGCCGCTCCCAGGACAGCCGCGATTCCCAGCACGAGCGATGCGGCATGGAACATCACCAGTCTGCGTAATTCCATGTGTCCGATCGACTGACTGCTGACAAAGACCGCGACGACTACCAGCATTAAGATGGCAGGCAGCATGAATAAACCGTGAGCCAGTTGCCGATGGGTCAGCAGCAGCACCAGGTACAGCAGCCCGCCGATCCACGCCAGAACCAGCAGCCAGTCCTGTTCACTGCTGAGCAGTGGCGGCAATCCGGCAGCCTGACTGCGGGCGATCAGATAGGCCGTATGAGCCAAAAATCCAGCCAGCGTGAATGCGAGCACAACAACGCGCGCCAGGGATGACTGCCGGCGCAGCACGAGCCAGCCTTCGCCGATCAACGAAACGGCGTAACTCATCAGGAAGCAGTAAATCTGAACCTGTGCGAGAAAACCCATAAGTGACTTACCACGTTTTTCCGCACCCGGACAAGACGTTGAGTGTGCCAAATGACGATACCCAGACCAAAACGGCCCGAACGTTCACCCAGAGAGTCAAAAATCTCTTCAATCAACCACGATCTCACAACGAACTGAACTCGTACCATAACGGCGCCGGTGTTGATCTTCTACCAGATTGACGGGGAAGTCTGGGCATTCAAGTTAGGAAACTCAACTCCAATGCCAGAGATTGCGGAAAACTGAGCATTTGTGCCGCAGATATTCATATTCACGGGTTGAAATGATTCGCAACGCATGGGACTTTTTGATAATTTTGACGATTAATGTTGTAGATTCGGCTGGGTTTCGTCTGTTGATTTGAGAATCCGGATGTTTGCTGCAAGTTCTCACTCTAACGCATGTGACGGGTGAGTAGGCGGGGCGGGATGCAGTCGCACGATGCGGCAAGTTCTTTCGCGATTTGGGGAAGATTGGCTCGATTCCGCGTCGAAGAAGAATTGAGATAACTCTCAAGGCGGCAGTTCTTTTTCCGCTTTCCCAAGCAATTGGAAGCCCGTCTTGGCAACAGATGCGGACAATGTTTTTGACCAGAACGAAGAGGAATTCCGAGATGTCCGTGAGCGATCTCCTGAAATCTTTCAGCCGCGTTACCCGCGAAAAGAATCGCAGAAGACCTTCCGGTCACGCTGCGATTTTCACTGAACAATTTGAAACACGCACGCTGCTGAGTTCGGTCACGATCCTTGGCAGCGAACTGCCACGACCTCCGATTGGTAGCGCGACGGGAGGCGGGGCGGTAGGCAATACGCTGCCGCTTACAAATCTGCCGCTGCTGAACAGTCGGCCCGGTGCTCCTGTCTCCGTGATCCTGAAAATGGACGGCTATACAGACAATGACCCCGGTTGGATTGCCTTCCGAAACAGGGGTACAGGTCCGATTGTCACGCCGGCATTCGATCTCGATGGCGACCCCTTAACTTTCAATGCTGAAGAACTTCGCCAGATCGAAGAAATCTGGTATCGCGTCGCGGAGGATTTTTCCCCGTTCAACATCAACGTAACAACCATTGCCACCCCCACCCTGAAGGACTTCGAGCATGTGATGGTAGTCATCGGTGGGGACAACGATTGGGCACCGGCTGCTGGTGGATGGGGTGTTCTCAACGGATTCTCGGCAGGTGGAGCAAACACGAATTATGTCTTCAGCAAATTGTTCTTCAACCCTCTTCAGATTGGATCGGTCGCCTCCCATGAATCCGGCCACACATTTGGCCTTCAGCACCAGAGCACGTATGACGTCAACGGCGTTAAAACTTTCGAGTACAATCCGGGCGATGGAGCGTTGGTCCCGATCATGGGTGCTGGTTACGGCACGATTCGCGACACTTGGTGGAATGGAACAAGCAGCACTTCTGCGACGTCAATTCAGGATGATATGGCTTACCTGACGAGATCCGCAAATCAGACCGTTCAATATCGCACGGATGATTTCGGCAATACGATTGCCACCGCCTTCCGGATCCCGTCATCAGGTGCGACGCTTTCAGTTAATGGAGTGCTGGAGCGAAACGACGATGTCGATATGTTCGAATTTGAGACGAATACGGGGACAATCAGTTTTTCGGTCGATGGGCTCGATCTGAGAACACGCTACAACGACCCGGCTCTGACCTTCGGCACTAACGCGGATCTTGTGCTGAGTTTGTACAATTCTTCAGGTGTGCTTGTAACTCAGATTTCTCCCACCACATCACTGTCTGCCACGTTCTCAGTGGCTGTGGGTGTGGGCAGTTACTACGTTGCCGTTTCGGGCACCGGGGAGTACGGTGCGATCGGCCAGTACACACTCACCGGCACCGTGCTTCCGCTGCCATCAACACCGACGATGATC
>JAYTAK010001352.1:0-2419 GCA_043737515.1 Candidatus Kuenenia sp.
ATTAGACGGTTTTGATCTTGATCGCATTTTCGCTCGCATACAGCGTGTTCAAACTGAGTTGGGACGCAAGTGCATCCGTCGGCCTTCACGTAAACCGGCAAACCACGCGATGCAACGAAGCGGCGATGGTGACGTTTCTGCAAGTGGAAAGTCAAATCCCGCCGAACGCTGATCGCCGCCGTTCTGGCGTTCAAACACATTTGTCTTGCTCGTGCTCAGTGAAACGGTGCTCGTGATCGTGATCGAAATGGGGCAACAATGACGGAATACCTATTCGACCATGATCGCGATCAATGGTGTCCCGGAATCTCTGGCAAGTACACTCCTGGCGTCGATTACGAGCACGAGCACCGCGTTGCTGAGCACGAGCACGAAGAAATGCCGTACATTGGAACCACAAAGTACCGGCAAGCTGACGCATGCCGCTCGCCGGATCATTGATCGTTACCTGTCTTTCACCTGCACCTGGATTTCTTCAACTGTCAGCACTCGTCCGTAGAGCCTCACGTCAGACAGTTTTCCTTTGAAATAGTCGTTCGGTCCAAAACCAATCCGAAGTGGCTGGTCGCAGGTGAGATCATAGTCAGCCGCGTTGAATCCGGACTGTGTTGAAGCGAGGAGCCCATCGACGTACAGATGGATCGAACCGCCGGACCGGACAGCAGCCACATGATGCCATCCGGCAGCAAACGCCTTTCCAGCCATAGCAACCCGCCCCGCGCGCCAGGAATAAATCTTTCCGGAGGGCAGCGTGCTGCAGAAAAGTCGACCGTCATGTTCTGCCATCGTCCAGGCTCGGCGATAGCGGACGTCAGGCGTGTGATCGAGGCGTGTCAGCTTTTTCCACGACGACGTGTTGTCAAACTCGTAGACCTCGGCCAGCGGCAGCGTGCCGGCAATAAGTCGCCCGTTGTGAACCAGCATGCCCATGACCTCCAGTTCTTCCCCGAGTCGCCCGACGTCGGTCCATTGATGCGGCTCGTCGAACCGATACACTCGACCGCTCGGCCATGTGCCGACGTAGAGTCGCCCTTGAAGAATCGCGAAGGCATACGACTGCGTGTTGTCGGCAAGCTGGCCGCAATCGAACCAGGATTCTCCATCGAATCGAAAAACTCGGCCACCGTCGTAGCTTGTGGCATACAACCAGCCGTTGTAAACACCCATCGCCTCGACACGCATTTGTGTTGTCTCGCCCGGCAGATCAGCGGGCCGTGGCGGGCTGCCGACGTCTTTCCAGGTCGTTCCGCCCTCATACCTGAAAAACCCTGCCGGACGGTACAGCGAGGATGCATAAAGTCGGTTGCGGTACACAACCATACCACCAACCGTTTCGGATTCCGCCAGACGACCGCAGTCGATCCACTTTGATTCGCCCGCGTATCGAAAGATGTGACCGCCGAGTGTCGTGTTCTCGGACTCAGGCAATGAGGAACCGGCAACTCGGTACTTGCCGGTGCCTGCATACAGTTGGCCGTCGAACACGGCCAGCGATGTGACGGAATTCGACCGATCCGGTGCGCCGCAGTCGATCCATTTGTCGTCGCCTCCGTAACGATAAACATGACCGGCATCATCCTGTCCAGGCTCACAAGTTCCTGCGTAAAGCTGTCCGTCAAACTCACACAGTGCGAATGCCAGCAGTGCGTTACCTGGGGTTCCGCAGTCCTGCCACGATTCATCCGGCCTGTCCTGATCGATTCCGAACTGCAGTTGCCGCACATTGGCCTGCGAGAATGTAACTCCCGCACTGGTCTTCAGCCCGAGATGAAACCCTCGATGTGTGGCTGGGTCGTACTGACTGATGAGATCTCCGGGCACGTCATCGAACTCTGAATCGGCATAAACCCAAAGACTGACGGAAAAGTCCTTCGCTCCGAGTCGCAGGCGATCATTCGTCGGGATCTCAAGGAAGGCACCCAGACCATCAAACGCTGCCGCCGTTTTTGGGGCACCACTCGGCCCGATGGCGGTAAATTCAACTCCATGCGCGGTTGCATGCAGGTCGTTGCCTGAGACGTCCTGACCGTTTTCCGCCAGCGGCCAGTGGGCAATGAGACCATCGTCGCCCAATGCGTTGACTGGCAGCAAGAGAATCGCACACAGAACTGGCGTAAACGTGTGTCGCATTTAGAACTCCCTGGCGCGGCGAAGCCGCAAATCCGAAATCCGAAATCCGAAAGGACAACGGTCGAAAAGATCTGAGTAGAATAAGCAGTTGTTGAAAAGAAAGAATCTAGCGAGGCTTCACGGCTTCGCCGTTCGCCTCAGACAAATGGATTGTACATCGCAGTTTTGCGGTCCGACATCCTGTCGAATCTCAGTCGCGGCGTCCTGCCGCGAAAGTTTAACGCATTGTGGCCAAATCCGGAGTGACTGGAACCAGAGACGGGCAGGGTTGTGGCAACTCGGTGCAAGG
>JAYTAK010001353.1:0-2418 GCA_043737515.1 Candidatus Kuenenia sp.
GGCTCCATGCGGGCAAGCCGCAATGGTGGCCAGGTGCCGATTCCGGGTGATGGCTGGTGATGATCCGCGCTCGACGGAGGCAAGCTCCGCCGGGGCGTCGATTGGGTTGCGGGCGAAGCCCGCGCCAAGAAAGATGCGTGGCTTTCGCGGAGCGAAAGACGACACTAAATTCCTGACCGTTCCTAAGTCCATTTAAGCGACTGATTGCCCACGGATGGCCAATTTACAATTTTGTAGGGAGTGACGAGCGGTAGCGCAGGCACCCCCATGACCGGTCTGGTGTGCCTGCGCGTTGCTTGTCACACCCTACGAATTTGCCGATCGTCAACAATTGGCCAGCCGTCGCCGGATTGCCGTCGTCGCTGGACTCTTCTGCAAAGTATTGCGACGATAGTGTGTCTGGCAACACATGCAAGTTCATCATGAATCGGATTTGAGCCATGCAGAACGGGAACATACTTCCAGGGGCCGATTCGGCTCGTCATGGACCGGGACGAGTTCGACGCAGTTGGCTGATCTTCTGTGTTACGATCGCAGCAGCAGTTGCTGGCGGCGATGCGGAACTTGCTGCGGCGGACGAAGGGCGTGCGGTGGCACGGCGACTGAATCGGCTTGAGTACCAGAACACGATCTGCGATCTGCTGGGCGTGAAGATTGATTTCCAGGAGATGCTGCCGCCGGATAGTTCAGAAGATGGATTCGACAACGTCGGCGAAGCGCTCCATACGTCCTCATTCCTGATGGAAAAATATCTCGAAGCAGCAAGTATCGCGCTGGATCGCGCGATTGCGAATCTGCCTCAGCCTCCAACGATTCAGAAGCGTTACAGCCTGAAGGAAACTCATCAGGTCAAATCGACGACGGAAAACGTGTTTCGCAAGTCGGAGGACGATGACCGAGTTGTCATGTTCAGTTCATCGGCCTGGCAGTCGGCAACTCTGTCGCCCTTCTATCCACCAGATCCTGGCAACTACCGATTTCGAATCTCAGCCGCCGGCATCCAAAGCTCCGGCAAGCCGGTGACGTATCGCGTGGATGCCGGACTCATGCTGATGACCGGCAAGCAGCATCTGGTCAGTTATTTTGATGCCCCGGCAGATGAGTCGGCTGTCGTGGAATTCGTCGATTATCTGGATGCACGAAATACGATCCGCATTCTGCCGTATGGACTGGCATCCGCTCAGGAAGTGGACAAGATCGGCGCGGATCAGTTTGACGGACCAGGTCTGGCGATTGACTGGATCGAGGTCGAAGGGCCATTGAATGAAGACTGGCCCCCGGCGAGTCACCGTCTGATCTTTGGCGATCTGAAGCAGGAGTCCGCTCCGATTTACAATCAGTCGGATCGCGTCGAGGTCGTCTCCGGCGACCCGCTCGTCGATGCAGAACGCCTCCTGCGTCGATTCTGCCGTCGGGCATTTCGCAGGACAGTCGCGGACGATGACATCGCTCCGTTTATCCAGCTTGTGAACAGCAAACTGAACGAAGGACGATCATTCGAACA
Source organism: Candidatus Kuenenia sp. (assembly GCA_043737515.1). Taxonomy (GTDB): domain Bacteria; phylum Planctomycetota; class Planctomycetia; order Planctomycetales; family Planctomycetaceae; genus SXXK01. The sequence continues at coordinate 1,505 of JAYTAK010001353.1, forward strand.
GGCGATGCGGGTCGGTCTGACGGCGGTCATGGTGTCGCCGGAGTTTTTGTTTCTTCCGGAGAAACCTGGCACGCTCGACGACTTCGCTCTCGCCAGTCGGCTGTCGTATTTCCTGTGGCGTACGATGCCGGACGAGGAACTCCTGACGCTGGCTGAACAGACAGAATTGCACCGCCCTGAGACGCTGCACGATCAGGTCGAGCGGATGCTGAACGATCCGAGATCCCAGGCGTTTGTCCGCGATTTTGTCGGCCAGTGGCTGAACCTGCGCGACATCAATTTTACGATGCCTGGTCATCTGCTGTATCCGGAGTTCGACGACATGCTGAAGGAGTCGATGCTGCGGGAGACGGAATTGTTCTTTGCGGAAATTCTGACGCATGACCTCAGTCTGACCAACTTTGTCGCGTCGGATTTTTCCATGCTGAACGGACGACTGGCGCGACACTATGGCATTCCGGGTGTGGAAGGCTTTGAATTCCGCCGCACAACGCTGCCGCCGGACAGTCACCGCGGCGGTGTCCTGACAATGGCCAGCGTGCTGAAGGTGACGGCGAACGGTACGTACACTTCACCTGTTATACGCGGTGTGTGGGTTCTGGAACGCATTCTCGGCACACCGCCGGCTCCACCGCCGGAGAACGTGGCGAGCCTCGTTCCCGATATTCGCGGAGCGACGACCATCCGCGCGCAACTGAACAAGCATCGCCAGGACGAAGCGTGTGCGGGCTGCCATGATGAAATCGACCCGCCTGGTTTCGCACTGGAGAATTTCGACGTGATCGGCGGCTGGCGAGACCGCTATCGACTTGCCGGATGGACGCGCGATGCCGAGGAAGTGACGCTGAACGGCAGAAAGATGCCGTATTATAATGGAGCGAAAGTCGATCCTTCCGATGTGCTGCCGGATGGCC
>JAYTAK010001354.1:0-12848 GCA_043737515.1 Candidatus Kuenenia sp.
TGTCTGGCCATGGCAGGCGTTTCCGTCGGCCTGGCACTTGCGGACTATCTGATCAAGTGGTTCCGTCAGGAGCAGAAGCTCAAAATGACGAGGGAAGAAATCAAACAGGAACAGAAAGACGACAGCGGCGATCCATTGGTCAAAGCGGCAGTCCGCAGGAAACAAAGAGAAGCGAGGAAGCAGCAGTCGGTGAAAGATGTGCCAAAGGCCGATTTGATTTTGACAAACCCGACACATCTTGCGATCGCCATTCAGTATCAGCCTGGAAAAATGCGGGCTCCAAAGATCGTGGCCAAAGGTGCGGGCGTTTTCGCTCAGAACATCATCCGCATCGCGAAAGAAAACAAAATCCCGGTCCTTGAACGCAAACCGCTCGCCCGGGCACTGTTCAAGATCGTCGATGTCGGCCAGGAAATCCCGTTCGAATTCTTCCGCGCCATCGCCGAAATCCTTGCCCAGATTTACAAAGCAAAAAACGGCACGAAAATTTAGGATTTTGGATTTTGGGTTTTGGATTTGAAATTTGAAATTTCGGATTTGAGGACTTTATGGACATTGCAACAATTCTCGGTCTGCTGACAGGGCTGATCATGGTCGGTTCGGCGATGTGGTTCGGCGGTGATGCGTTACCGTTTATTCACGGGCCGTCCATGCTGATCACGTTTGGCGGCACGCTCGCGGCGGTACTCATTCATTTTCCGGCCTCTCGGGTTCGCAATGCGTTCGCGGTCGCACGCAAATGTTTTGCGTCTTCGCTTCCGGAACCGGCGGAAGTGCTCGACCAGTTTCGACAGTTCGCCCTCATCGTCCGCCGCGGTGGTTTGTTAGCGCTGGAACCAATCGCTGAACAGCAATCCGATCCGTTTTTGAAAACCGGACTGGAACTCACCGCGAGCGGCTGCGATCCCGAAACTATCACCGCCGCGCTGCAGCGCGAGAAACATGCGATCGCCGAGCGACATGCTTCTGGTCGGCAGCTTTTTGAAGTCATGGCTTCTGCGGCCCCGGCATGGGGCATGATCGGCACGCTCATCGGGCTCACGCAGATGCTGAGTCATCTGACGGATCCGAAGCAGATCGGTTCCGGACTGGCAGTGGCACTGTTGACGACGCTCTACGGCGCGTTGTTTGCACATCTGTTCTGCATTCCGCTGGCGGGAAAACTGGAATCCCGGCATACCGAAGAAGCCACGATTCGCGACATCATGCTGGAAGGTTTTCTGGCACTCCAGGAAGAGCATTCTCCCGGCCTGATTGAAGAACGTCTTCGCGCGTGGATTCCACCGCAGCAACGATCTGAGATACCGACTGAACGTGCAAAGGCCGCGTAGCGATCACATGCAAACCATCGACACAGTCTGTAGGCCGGACCAAGCGCAGCGCCGTTCCGGCAAGTGTCTGGCAATTGCCGGAACTGCGCTGCGATTGGTCCGGCCTACGCAAAAGCAAACATCGACGGGGCAATAGCGATCACATGAAGACAAGCGACACAGTGCAGCAGACTCGATCACTCTACGCAGCCGCGTGGCAGCATGTGGGGCCGGGGATTCTTGTCGCCATGATGTGTATCGTCATGGCGTCAGCGGCGATGTTTCGGGAACAGACGGCTGTGGCGAACTTGGCAAGAGAGAACGCCGACGGAGGCATGGTCTTCGATCACGGGTTAGACGACTCAGACTTGAGCAGGCATCTCTCAATCAATCATTCTGTGCGACTAACGCTTCCGCTGAAGCAGCTTCGTGATGCCAGCGGACGCATGACGCCGAACGGCGAATCGCTGTTCCTGCTGCTGGCACGACGGATGAAATCTCTGTCACTCAGCGTCGTGCTCACAACCAGCTCGAGCGACGATGCAGAGTTGGCAATCACGATTGCAGGGCACATGCTGCGTGAAGTGCCATTAGAATCGACGCAGCTCCGCATCAGTTGGGACAAGTCCGCGCCGTCACATGACCCGGCAGGCGATTCGGTGCTGACCGTAACGATCAGCCGGCATGAAACCGTCACTGGAGATCTCGAATGAATTCGTCCGGTCCGGCGATCCTGCAACCGACGGCGCTGACGATGGTGAGCGGACTCGCAATCATCGTCGCTGCGACTCTGGCACTGGGTTCGATGTCACAGGATCAATCAGGTCAATCTGCCGCGATGGTATCAAAATCGTTTCGGATGGAAATGAGTATCCGCGACGACGAATTCGAATTGATTCCGGTCGTCATCGATCTTGCAGAAAATGCTGCCACTATGGAGCCGCGTTTGCCGGATCGGCGTGTCAGGTCATTTGGTCAGGTGCAGGACAACGTCGATCCTGCGCGAGAATTTGCGAACCTGTTGTCAGAACTGGAACGAGTGGCCGGGGAAGGCACTGTCGAGGAGCCGATGCGTGAGTTTCGACTGAATGTCTTCGATACGGACTGCGAGTCCGTCACTTCGCTGGTAACGCAGTCGTGCGACATTCTGAGTGCGGTCGATGCGACGCTCTCGCAAGACAGAATGGAGGCAGAGATTCTGACCTACGCGGCCTCACCAACACGGACCGCATGGATTGATGCCGTCCGCGAAGCCAGCCGTTGGTGCGATCAGATGAATACGGAGATCCTGAAAACTAATGCGCAGCCGATTTCCATCGCATCATCAGCTACCGTGTGGGCGCACAGAGATCAGGTCCGACCGGCCTGGACGCTCGTACTGCGTTTTCCCAGGACGAAAACTACGAACAAGCGACGGTAGAAGTGGTGAATGACGTGATTCCATGAATTGAATCAGTCACCTGAACGCCGCTTTGCGTTCATGATTGAGATACTGCTCAGCAGTGATCGATTTGAGAACAGCGGACACTGGACGGCTTTCGGATAGAAGTGAGCGACCACGACGTGGCTTCGATTTGTTCTCCAGACATTTTCATTCTAGCTCAGACAACATCAAATCAGCAACCAGCATCTCGTCTAACCGCGCGGGCATTGCCCCGCGATTTTTCGGTGATCGCGGCCCGATGGGCACGCGGTTAAACGAAATATATTATGCACAGGTGCTTATCTTACGTGTTCGCAAGTGCCCCGAGGCGGCTCCGCAGGAAATGGGGTCGGCGGATACGGTGTTGAATACGATTCATCACACGCTCGGCCTGAATCGTCGGATGATCGGCGGCGTCGGCTGAAAAACCCACGACGGACCCGATCCCGAACACTCCGGAACACCAGGTTTCCAGATTTGCCGCACACCAGAGCTGACCATGTTCATCGGGTTCAATTCCGATGGCTGGCAAGCCCAGATGCTCGGTGAATCCTAACGTCCTGCGGCAGTCCACAATCTGCTGTTCGTCAGGCGAAACAGGTCCGTCACCAGTCAGCCCGAGCTCCGATGGATGATGCACGATCTGCACGCCGGCGTCTTCGGCCAGTTCCAGCAGATCGCTGTCGCTGTTTTCATGTACCAACAGACTGGTGTGAACGCCAAACAGATTCAGGAAGGAAGCGAATCCCGCCCCAAAGTCCTCACCGCCCAGCACGATCAATGACTCAGGCAGACTGCGCCCTTCGAGAAATGATTCGGCGCGGCGGAATGGCAACAGTCCCAGCGGACGATGCACAGCCGCGCGACGCACGCCCGTTCCGATCACAATGTTTGTCGCATTCACGATGGTCCGCTCGCATGATGTTCCGCTTGTGACGGCGAAACTGTTGCGATTCACAAAGCGTGATTCTCCCGGCAGAACGTCCACACCCAGTCGCTCCAGCAGTTCAATGGCTTCACTGGTTTCCGAGTTAATGGCCCCGGCCAGCAGTCGCTGCAGCAAACGTGGCGTGCCAGTGCGGCGAAAAAGTGAACGCCTCGCTGTGGTGTCATCGACGGACAGTTCCGTAACAAGTCGCCGGAGCGCATGCTCCACAATCCATGACGAGTGGCGTTGTTCCGGTAATGCCATTGCGGCCCGCTGCCCAGCGCCGCTGGCGATGCAGGCCATTTCGATGGCCGCTTCGTCGTTTCCAATAATTGCGATGTCGTATCGCATGATGTCACCCTGCCTCTGAATGCCTGACTGCCAGGCCCGGAATCCATATCGATTCAAGCCCTGTGTTGCTAAACTCGTTGTTCTGACTGCGCAAACAAGGCAGTCCAGGAGGTTTGATCGGCAGTTTCCGGATCGTTCCTGACACGAAGAACAGAGAAGCGAGGAAAGATGGATGAGACATTACGCCGGACTCAGGTTGTAGCGATCGTGCAGGCTGTAGCGTTCCGAGTTCTCGAAGCCTGACACCAGAAGCCGATCAATCAGCCATGACACCGCTTGAACCAACTCCCGATCCCGCTGGCTGCGCACCGCCTTACTGGCGTCGCATCCTGCTGGTCGCCATCTTTGCAGTGATTCTGGCCACTGTGCTGCTGTTTCCGTTTCCGAAGGCAGGACGGGATTCGTCTGAGTTGTTCAATCTGGCTCACGCGCCCTCGTTCTTCGCGGCGTTTCTGTTGGTGGCTGGATTGCTCGATCCGTCCTGCATCGGATTTCCATGCACACAGTACAGAATACTGCCACTCGGTGTCGCGCGGCTGATGATTCTTGTCAGCGTGCTGCTGGTGGTCGGCATCGCGTGCGAAGTGTTGCAGGGATTTGTCGGGCGTTCGCCAAGCGTGAGCGACGTGGTGTCCAATGGCTGTGGCCTGGTCGCAGGGTTGTTCTGGTGCTTCAGTCGTCGACAGATCGCTCGGTCAGGTCGCATCGGCCTTTCAATGATTGCTGCAGGCTTGCTGTTTGCTGCGAGCCTGTCGCCGATCCTTGAGCTGTACGATTGCTGGCTGCAACACCAGGACTTTCCTCTCCTGGCGTCCTTTGAACGCTCCAGAGAACTTCACACATGGTATGCACACAACTCAACAATTGAACCATCGACGGAATGGCAGACGGATCGATCCTCGTCCCTTGCTGTCCGGGGACTGGCTGGAAAGAACTATTCCGGAGCCAACTTTCAATGGCCCATTGCTGACTGGCGTGGATTCACCGCACTGGAACTGGATGTCGTCAATCCCGGCGGAAATCAGTTGACTCTGAAAATCACTGTTTCCGACAATCTGCATGCCGCAACCGGTTACGAGGCGACCGATCGTTTTGCCACATCCGTGGAACTGCCACCGCAACAGGTTGTTCACATTCGTATCGAACTTGCAGACGTGGAAAATTCCCCCGCGACGCGACGGATGAACCTCAGTGAGATCAATTCGATGAACCTGTTCATCGTTCGTCCGAAATCAGACTTTGTGTTCATGCTGGACAATGTGCGGCTGGTAAGGGACTAAACATCGCCTTCCGTTGCTGACGTAAATTCCTTGCGATGCGCGACCACGATGGCGGCAACGAGAAACAGGACACTCAAAGTGATCAGCCAGAAGCACTGCATGAACGATGATCCGTCGATCATGACGTACTGAAAGACCGAGTCGTCCTTCATACGGTCATCAAGCGGCATCCAGTTGACGAACAGTGTCCGCAGCCGAAACTGCACCGTCATGCGATTGATCACTGCGGGAATTGACCCGAAGACAAGTTCGACAATCACCGTATACATCATGCAGAACACCATCGCCCGTTTGGGAAAGATGGCACCGACCAGCATGTAGACCGCGGAATATGCGATCGCCGACAGCAGACTCAACGCCAGGAGACTCAGCAGCATCCGCAACAGTTCGTCCCTGCCGCACAGCGCCACGGAGAATACCGTTCCCAGCCACGCTGCCGAGGTGCCCCATGTGACTGAGACCAGATATTTTCCCAGCAGCAGCCAGAAAATGCCGTTTGGTCGCGTCGCGAGATAGACCCAACTGCGTTGTTCCAGTTCCGAAGCCACTGCCGGAGCTGCCGTCAGCAGGACGCTCAAGGCCACGCAGACGCAGGGGATCAGAGCGTACAGTGTCACCGACCAGTTCGACTTCTGTCCGGCGATGTCGATCGGGTTTTCAAAATCACCCAGCGTCCGAATCATAATCGTGATCATGACCGGAAACATGGCCATGGCAAACCACCACGCGATCCGTGCCAGCGTCAGCGATCGCTTCCATTCGTAAACAAACACGGCCCGCAGTGCGTTCACAGTTCACCCCGGTGGATCTTCATCAGAGAATTGAAAAGTGACTGCAGTGAATCATCAGCCGTGCGCATCTCGTAGATCCGAAGCCCATCATCTTTCATCCATTCCGGGATCATGGCGGAAATCCGGCCAGCGTGTCGTGTCGACAGCACGACCACTTCGTTCCCGGAATCTGTTCTCCTGATCTTCGCCGAATCCGCGAGATCCGCAGCCAGTGTCTTCGCCGCAAAACCTCGAAGATCATTGCATCGGACATGAATTTCGAGCGGCACGTCGAACAGCAGTTCATGGACTTCTTCGGCCGTCCCGGATGCCAGCACACGGCCTCCGGAAATCAGCAGAAATGACTGCGTCAACGCTTCGATCTCATGCAGCACATGGCTGGCGATGATGATGCTGCGACCCATCGCGATCCAGTTTCGCAGCAAGTCCGTCATCTGAGCCCTGCCGATCGGATCAAGGCCGCTCAGCGGTTCATCGAGAATCAACAGTTCCGGTTCGTGTGAAATCGCCTGAGCCAGTTTGGTGCGTTGCCGCATTCCTCGGGAATAGCTGGAAATTGGTCGATACATTCCTTCCACCATCCCAACCTGTTCCATGCAGTCCAAAGCGCGTTGCCGCGCGTGGCCGTGAGCGTACCCCTGCATTTCCAGCAGATAGATGACCCATTCGATCCCGCTGATGGAAGCATACATGCCTTCAAAGCCAGGGCAGAATCCGATGCGACGCATCAGATCCGGATTGTTGCGAGGATTCATTCCCAGCACGCGAACAGTGCCGCGTGTCGGCAATAATTGACCGATCAAAAGATTCAGCAGCGTACTCTTGCCAGCCCCGTTTGGGCCCAAAAGTCCGTACGCCCCGCGCGAAAGTTCGAGCGTGATGTCATTCACGCCAAGCACCTTGCCGTACAGCTTGGTGACGCTCTGAAACTGAATTGCGATGTCAGATGACATACGTTCGCCTGAAACAAAGTGCGATGCGACGGACTGAAATGTCGTGGCTGCGGAAGCTCACTTCACACCTCCATCGGTGCCGACACGCGACGATACAGCACCGCCGTACAGACAGCCGTCAGCACCGTGAGCAGAATGAAACGCGTTTCCATATGAGTCACTCCGAGCTTCGGATCCAGAATCCACGACGACAGATCATTAAACGTCTCATACAGGGACAGCGACTCCACCATCGAACTGTCTCCGGGACTGGCAACGCTGCGAATCACGACGTAGGTCAGATGCCCAAAGATCCAGACAGCAAACCACGCGAACGATGCGTAGCGGGATTCCGTCGTGAGTGACGACAGCATCAACGACAAGGCCGTACACGGAATGACAATCATGAATGACGCCAGGATCGCGCGCAACGGAAGGTCCCAGGTCGCGTAGAGGACAGAGATATCCGGCGACAGGAGCACTCCGACAAAGTACAGCAGCAGAGCAGGAAACATCGTCACGAACAGCAGATACAGGCTGATCGTCGCGGCTTTCCCTGCAATGTACTGCACTTTGGTCAAGGGCCTCGAAAAGTACAGCAGAAATGCCCGCGACCGAAAATCCTGCGAAATCATGGGCGGCGCGATGACGGCTACGATCGGAATCAACAGGAATGGCTGCGAACGACGAAACATGATCAGCAGCAAAGATGACCAGAAAAGATGGCGCTCCTCCCCCATACTTGGCCGAGAACCGGTCAGAATCCGCTCCTGCTTTATGCGTCGATAAATCACCTCGGGGTCTTCGAAAGTTACCAGAAACATAGCACCCGCCGATACCATGTCCGGCATTTCTCCGCCCTGTTTCGCGGATTGCTCGTAGATAAAAATCATGAATCCCATGACTATGCCCGGTACCCAGGCGAAGAACATCATGCGTCGCAACCAGGCACTCTGCCAGGCGCGGCGGATACCAATCTCGGCCACCACGAGCCAGCGCGTGGAAGGCGACTGAAGTTCGCCTTGCCACGCGCGATATCCCAGATTATGAATGGGCACTGTGAACCTCTCGTACGGCTGACAAAAAGATCTGTTCCAGAGAATTCTTCGACGGTGACAGGCCTCGCACAATGCAGCCACTCTCCGTCGCTGCCGACCACAGCGGCTCGTTCAGTGCATCGACTTCACCGAAAACACGCAGTTGTCGCAGCGTCAGCACTTCGGACTTTACGCCTTTGGCCGTCAATCGGTCTCGATAGGCATCGCGGTTGCCGGACAGTGTCACAGTCATCGACGGATTCGGCATGCGGCACAGTTCGTCCAGCGAATCGCTGACGCGCACTGACCCGCCCGCCAGAATGACGACGTGGTCACACACGACCTGCACGTCGGGAAGGATATGCGTACATAGGATGACGGATTTCCCGAACTGCCGAGCCAGGATGCGAATGCGATTCAGCATGGCTTCGCGTTCTTCCGGATCCAGTCCCGACGTCGGTTCGTCCAGAATAAGCAGCTTTGGATCATGCACGATGGCCATCGCGAATCGCAGCTTCTGACGCATGCCTGTCGAGTACGTTTCGACCGGTCGATAACGTTCCTGCCCCATACCGCAGAAATCCAGAATCTCATGCCCCCGGCGCAGCGCTTCCGTTGCGGGAAACCGCGACAACTGCGCGACGACCTGCATTGTTTCGATGCCCGACAAACCATGCACGTAGCAATCGTCTTCGGGCATGTAGCCGATGTGCGTGCGGATCTGATCGGCCGACGTTCTGATGGGAAAGCCCAGCACATGCCCTTCGCCGACTGTGATTCGCACAAGTCCGAGAAGAACCTTGATGAGCGTGCTTTTGCCGGCACCATTTGGTCCCAGCAATCCTGTGATCCCTGGCCGAATAGTCAGGTCCACATTCGAGAGGGCTCGAAAGCTGCCATAGTCCTTCGTGACGTTTTTTAGCTCAATCAGAGCAGTCATGATGAGCGAGGTTTTCTGTAGTGTGTTCTGAGCGGCACGGCGCCAGAGGTCTGTTGGTTCAAAGTGGGATAAGCTTCCAGCTTGTCATCGCTGTCCAGGAACGCGCAGGTTTCAACAATCGATGCCGAGCTTACAGATACAAGATTTTCTGCAAGACTGCCGCATGGCTCGGCATTGTCTGACAAACCGGCTTTGATTTCCATTGTTGCCGAAACTCCGGCTGTTTCGGCAGATTCTGCCGATTGACGTTCTCACAGCCTTGCCTGAGCGGCAATGCAGAAAAATCAGGGAAAACGCTGGCTCTCCGGTCGCCGTTTTGACCTTGTTCAGCAATCAGAATCGACTGTAGAACTTGCAGGAATCGGATGTCGTCACGAGATTGGAAACTGTGGAAAGGAATCCAGCAGGAATGTGGTGCAGTCATTGTCGCACGGATGTCTCAGTCAGGACGACCGGCCACGCCGGTGGTCTGCTGTGTTCACGGTGCGGACAGGACTTGCTCTCCACAACAAGACCAAATGACGCAATCCAGCATGCACGCGAGATTCTGGAACGCTGGAACTCGAGTGATATTTTCGAACGCATCAGCCGGACAGAATCGCTGGATTCGCTTCACGCGCGGATTGATGCCGCAAAAAAATTGGATGCCCCGAAGCAGTCACTGAGTGCAGATCTGCAGGAATCCGCGTCACCCGGGAATCATCGGCAGGCTGAATTAGTCAGCGAAGAACAGCCCCGCGAAGAAGAACAGCCCCGCGAAATCAGGTTGATGGAAGCACAGCCGATCGAGATCCCTGACGAGACTGCTGTGTCGCAGACATCGGAAGAATCCTGCGTCGCAGACACGGCCCACAATAACAACGGAGTGAATGCCACGCCTCAGGTTCAGAGTCGTTTGAGTTCTGATTCCGATGCCGGTTCCGACGTCGGCCAGCAGGAAATTGAGACTCACGAAGTCGCGCACATTGATTCGCCGGACGGCATCGCCGATTCAACTGCAACGTCTTCAGTTGCGGCGGAGGCTGTGAATCCCGCGATTGAACTTGAGCCAACTGAACCTTGCCCGGCGACCGCAGTCCCCACGGCAAAGAAGCAGACGCGAACTGTTAACCTGTCTGAGTTAACTCACACTGACATCCTCAGCGTGAGGACCGTGGCAAATGCCAGAGTCACGGGAAAAGGCATCACGAACGAATTGCAGCGAGTCATGGATTTGGCAAGGGCACAAAATGCCGATCCCATGAACCTCACAGAAGACGACTCTTCCCACGCAACAGCGGACATCGTCAATGACGCAACAGCGGCGGCAGCAGCGAATGCCGCCGACCCTGCACAATCGTTACAACCGACGTTGGCTGCAGGCGCGGCGAGCCACGCCGATTCGCAACTGAGTCCACAAATACCGGCAGAAACTGCCAATGCCAGCGAACTTGTGTCCGCTGCCGAGCCGAAAAAGATTGTACGGAGCCCCATGCGCCGACCGCTTTTACATCGTCGGTTTCAATTGGAGCGTCCAGCCACTACCAGTTCAACAGGATCTGAAAACGTGAACAGAAAGCTTCGAGTTGACCAGCCTGGTGGCAGCAGTGATCTTCCGGAAGCAGCGGCAGCTCAGCAGGACGCTTCAATCGCATCTTCCGTAGCCCCGGAGACGAAGATCGTTTCGAATTCACCGAAACCCGGTCGCCGAATCCGGATCGACGACGCGGAATCTGTTGATTCCATGACCGGGACCGATGGTCGCCGAGGTCGTACGCAGACGCTTCCGAAACATCGTTACATTGACGACGCTCATGACTCAGCCATGCGTGGCCCCCATTTTGAAATTACGGCACCGCGTCGCTCAAATCTGACCAGTGTTACCGGACAGTTTCTGGCGTATCTCGGTGTCCTGGGACTGACTATCGGAACGGCGATGGTGATCTACGGCCACTTCGGCGGCTATTCCGAATACACGCCGACCGGTTGGCTGGTCACAACCGTCGCTCAGATGCTGCTGTTCCTGGGCGTGATCAATCTCGTCTCTGGCGGAATCGAACAGAACAACGACGACGTATCCCGCCGCATCAACACGCTCGGCGAACAGTTGCTCCGCATTGAACAGGTCACCGCCGATGCGATGAAGGGCCCGAAGCTGTCACCGCGCCTCTACGACAATCCCAACGCCGAAGTCGAAGTTGAAGAATCGTCCCGCGAAACAGCGGGCATCAGTCGCGAGTAATTCCGATTTCTGAGGCAACATGTTGAGCGAATTGCCCTCGTGCTCGGCTACAAAAAACCTGACTTTACCGGATTCAATGTGCAGTCAGGAAAAACGGGTTTACAGCATGTATTCAGGCCCAAAGGGCCGGCGCTATGTCAGCCTGGGGCATCGCCCCAGGAAGGAAACACCCGTGAGTTATTGAGCCCCAAAGGGGCGGCACTAAGACGAATATCTTGTTAGGATCGCCCCGTTGGGGCTATGCGAAGATTGGCTTGAACGAAACCTGGGGCGTTGCCCCAGGCTGACGTAGGACCAGCCCGTTGGGCCTGAAGACAGATCCTAAAAAAGCGATGTACCGGAGGGCTCACGCCACTCCGCTCGCCGGACTCATTTCTGGCCGCGCGGAGTATAAACCGCAATGGCGTGGATTTAAGGAATTCCAACGGCGAGCGGGGGACGTAAGTCCCCTGATTTGCTTGGGTTCGCGACGAATATCAGGGGATCCACATCCCCGGCGACATCATTATGACAACATGTCGCAATCAGTCTGACTTGAAGCGGGTCCAGTGGACTCCTGGGATGATTCTGGAACCAGACGGAGAGTTTTTCGTCGGGCCAGTCGGTCGTCGTGAGGTCCAGCTCTCGCCTGAAATTGTTGACCGACGTTGCAAAAAAGCAACATGAACCGTTTTCTTGTCGCTGCGCATTTGTAGAATCTGGATATGAATGCCACCAACAGTCTCTTTTCTCTTGCCGTACCGCTCGGTCGATTTCTCGGAACTCGCCTCAGGTTGAGTGTCCTGATGTTGATCGCCGTGCTCGCTGTCGTGTGGCGCGTGCAGACGTTTACGACGTCCGTGTTATTTGCAGCGGTGCTGTTTCTCAGCGTCTGTCTGCATGAGATCACTCATTTGTGGTTGACGCATCACCTGAATCTGCGATGTCCCGAACGAATTCTGTGGCCGTTCGGTGGACTGTTCGGTGAATCGCCTCGAAGGACAAATCCACTCGTCAGTCTGGCCGGTCCAGGCATGAATCTGGTCCTTGCTGTTGCTGCGGCCTGGCAACTGAACAGCCGCAGTGAAATCCTGACGCTCCTGAATCCGGCCACCTGCTGGCAGGGATTAGCGTCAGACAGCATGCTGCTGCTGTTGCTGCGAATCGTTTTCCTGGTGAACACACTGATGGCACTGGCGAACCTGATCCCGGTGCGGCCTCTGGCTGCGGGATATGTGCTGCAGAATTCTTTGTCGCGACGTTTTTCGGAGATGGAATCACATGACATACTTTTGCGATCCGGACTTGTGCTGAGCATTTTTGGGTTGCTGGCAGGATTTGTATTTGACCTGAGCGGTCTGGCGGCACTGTCGGCGTTTCTGCTCTTGCTCCATGTTCAGGAAGCGGTGCATTGGTTTCAACCGACGACGGCTGAACGTGGCTTTAACGGGCACGACTATTCTGACAGCGATGCTGATCAGCAACGTAATGACCTGGATGAAGATGATTCTGACGACGAGGATGACGATATTCCCGGTAACGTGCTTGATCGCTGGAAAAGTCGCCGCGAATCAGAACGTGACCTTCGCGAACGCGAACTGGAGCAGCGCGAACACGACGAACTGGACCTCGTGCTGGAAAAACTGCACACGCTGG